>DASYNV010000066.1:0-10110 GCA_036008365.1 Steroidobacteraceae bacterium
CGCCGCCCTCGGTCATCGCGCCGTTCGAATACACCGCGCTACTGTGGGGATTGATGCTCGACTGGATTCTCTGGCGCACGCTGCCCGATCAGCGCACCCTGATCGGCGGCGCCGTCGTCACTGCGAGCGGGTTGTACGTCATCTATCGAGAGCATCTGCGCGCCGCGGCGCGGGTGCCCGCGTAGTGCGCAGGATTCGGCTGGCAGCCATGTGCGCCGTTACCGTTCCGCTTCCGGCGGCTCGCTCCTACAGCCGCCGAGACCACATCCACGCATGCTCTGGCCATGAGGGAAGGCGCTGACGCCGCAGCCTCGGGAATAAACGAGAGCATTACGGAGGAGTCTGATGAATATTTCAACAAAGGCACATAAGCCGCTGATTGTGATTGGTATTTCAGCCATCCTCAGCGTGAGCGCGTTGGCCACTGCGGCAGCGCCTGATTCGACCGACAGCAGCGCCACGGTCGGTGCTGCGATCGGCGATGCCGCGATCACCACCAAGGTCAAGGCAAAATTCGCCACCGATGATCGGCTCAAGGGCAGCGACGTCAGCGTGACCACCAATACCGGCGTGGTGACGCTGACCGGATCGGCATCGAGCTCCACGGCCAAGGAGGCCGCCGAGACGCTGGCGTCGAACGTCTCGGGCGTTCACAGGGTCAACAACCAGCTGGCAGCACCGTCGGCAGCCTCGGAACTCGGATCCAAAGCCAGACACGCCACGGAGAAAACGGCCTCGGCCGTTGAAGACACCGCGATTACCGCGGAGCTCAAGACCAAGTTCGCCGCCGACGGCAAGATCCATGGCTCGGACATCAGCGTTTCGACGAAGGACTCGATCGTCGCGCTGTCAGGTTCGGTGGTCTCGCAGGCGCAGAAGACGCACGTCATCTACATCGCGCGACACACCAAGGGGGTCAAGCAGGTGGATAGCACCGCGTTGAACGTCTCGGCGCAATAGCACCGTCGACCGTTGGTGGCGTGCGCGGCGCAAGTCAGCCGCGGGTCATCGGCCGCGCGGTTCGAAGATGGCGTAGACCTTGCGGCAATCCTCGAGCACTTCCCAGGTGCCGACGAATCCCGCCGGCACCACAAAGCTATCGCCGCGGGTGAATTCCCAGCGGCGCCCCGATCGACTGACGAGCGCGACGCGGCCGGCGAGCAGGTGGCAGAATTCGGTTTCCGAATAGTTGATACGCCAGCAGCCGCGCGTTGCCGCCCAGACGCCGGCGAAGAATTGCTGGCTCGGATCGGAATAATGGTTCCAGGCGGTGAGCTGCGGCACGCCCTTGACGATTCGATCGGCATCCGGCTGCGAGTGCTGCGGCTCGACTCCAGCGCGAAACGAGACGACGCCCGGCTCGTCTACCATGACAACTGCTCCCGTGGTGCGGCAATCATGGTCTCAGATCGGCAGCAGACGGGCAATTTCCACCACGTTTTGCACCGGCAGGTGAAATCGATCGACCACCTTGACGGCATTGCGATAGAGAAATGCGAACAGCAGCAGACCGCCGTGACCCAGCGTCCTGCTGCCGGGCTTTCGGATCACGAGATCGCGCGTACCGAAATACAGGGCGTGCTCGAGATCGATCGATGGATCCAGATCCTTGATGCCCCGGAGCGCCACGCTCAGGTTCGGCACCTCGATGAAGCCGAAGCAGATCACGGCGTGCCAGAGTCCCGTGGCGATCGGTTCGATGGTCCAGCGCTCGGCTTCGGCAACGCGTGGTGTTTCCTTGAATACCACGCGCAGCGCCACCGCGCTACGGTGCAGCGCCCCCATGTTGTTGACGTGCTCGATGAGGATGCGCGGGAATTTCTCGGCCGAACGCGTCAGAAACACGGCCGTGCCAGGCACGCGCGGAATCTGTCCGGCCTCGAGCTGCGCGAGCAGCCGCTGCGGTTCCTCGGCGCTGCGTACCAGGCATTCGCGCACGGCTTCCACGCCGAAGCGCCAGTCGAGCATGACCAGGAAGATCAGCACGCCCAGTGTCAACGGCAGCCAGCCGCCATCGATGATCTTCAGAAGATTGGCGCAGAAGAAGCTGGCATCCACCAACAGGAACAGGCCGCCAACGAGCAACGACAGCGGCAATGGCCAACGCCAGATGCGCCGCATGGCGACGATCAGCAGGCAGCTTGTGAGCAGCATCGTGGTGGAGACGGCGGTACCGTAGGCGCCGGCCAGGCGATCGGAGCTCTGGAAAGCGATCGTGATCGACACCGTGCCGATCATCATGAGCCAATTGACCACCGGCACATAGATCTGCCCGTAGAGCTGATCCGAAGTCTGGCGAATATTCACCGCCGGCAGCCATGCGAGCTGCATCGCCTGGCGCGTCATCGAGAACGAGCCGGTGATGATGGCTTGGCTGGCGATGATCGTGGCGACGGTCGCGAGCACAACCAGCGGGTAGATGGCCCAGGTCGGGGCCAGCAGGAAAAATGGATTGCCCTGAACCTCGCCTCGCTCGATCAGCAGCGCAGTCTGGCCGGCGTAGCTCAGCAAAAGCGACGGCAGCACGATCAGATACCAGGCTGCGCGGATCGGTGCACGGCCGATGTGTCCCATGTCCGCGTACAATGCCTCGCCGCCGGTAATGCACAGAAACACGCCGCCGAGCACGGGCAGCGCCACGCCGCGACTGTGCTGCACGAATGAAAGCGCGTAACGCGGGTCGATCGCGTCCAGCACGCGCGGGTTGCGTACGATTCCGCTGACGCCGAGCAGCGCAATGACGATGAACCAGAGCAGCATGATCGGGCCGAAGGCGCGGCCGATGCGCTCGGTCCCCAGTCGCTGCGCAGCAAACAGCACCACCAGTATCGCCACGGCCGCCGGCATGACGAATGGCTTGAGCGTCGTGGTGACGACATTGACGCCCTCGAGCGCGCTCAGAACCGAGATCGCCGGCGTGATGATGCCGTCGCCGTAGACCAGCGCCGCTCCCAGCAGGCCCATGACGGCCAGCAGTCGTGTACCGCGGGTGAAACCGTTGGCGCCGATCAGGGACATGAGCGCCAGGATGCCGCCTTCGCCGTGATTGTCGGCGCGCATTACAAACAGGCAATACTTGATTGATATCGTGATGATCAGGGTCCAGACGATCAACGACAGCACGCCCAGCGCACTGGCGGGATTGAAATGACCGCCCAGCGCCTGCACGATCGTCTGCAGCGTGTAAAGAGGACTGGTTCCCAGATCGCCATAGACGATGCCGATTGCCGTCACCGCGGCGGCGCCTATGTTGCGCTTCGTCCCCTGATGGTTATTTGCCGATGCGTTTGTCTCAATCATTGCCGACCCAACGCGGAGTTCTGCGGCATGGCATACTTTGCCGGCAGCAACGGGATTCAGGCAGCGGGGGCCTCCGCATCGTCGAGCCATGCTGCACTTTGATTGCTCCGGCGTCCATAGGATCGCGGCGCAATCAGCTACACTAGCGACATTAAGTTCTAACGAAGGGAAACTACTGCATGGCCAAGCGAAAGAAGCGGCGACAAAGAATTCTGTGGACGGCGGCTCATGAAAAGCAGCTGCATCGTCTGTCTGGCCGCACGCCGGCAGCAAAGATTGCGCGTACGCTCGGCCGCAGCGAAGCGGCGGTGCGCTACAAGGCGCATACGCTTGGGCTGTCGCTGGCCGTCAAGCGCCGCTAGCCTCGGATGCCGCCTGGTGGGGCCGTTGCGCGCACGCGCGTCAGTGCGGGCCCGGTGTCGCCTGCTCGGACAGCAACCATCCCTGCAGCGCGGTCATGCGGCGCGGCGTCCTCAAGGGCCGGCCTTGCGCGCGCGCAACGGCGCGGGCAGCGCGCCGCGGTGCTGACCGTAAAGTTTCAGCGCCTCGCCCTGTACCCGCTGGCGGAATTCAACTAGCTCCCGCGGCACCTGTTGGCGCACATAGGCGCTCAGGGCGGCATCGATTAGGCGCGCGACCTTGACACCATCGCGCGCGGCCATGCGTCGCGCGCGCTCCATGATCCGGGAGTCGAGCCAGAAGGTCAGATCCTCATCGCCCGTGCGCCGCGCGGGATAGTCCTGGACGGGTTGCTGTGCGTGCTGCTGCAGGAACCAGCCCAGCGCCTCGTCGTGCACTTGGTCCTTGGTGGCCCAGCGCGCATCGACGCCCAGGCCGGGTTCGCGCGCGAGCAGCAGACCGCGCAGCCAGACTTCCGTATCGATTGCGTGGCGCACGGCCGGCGACAGCGTCTGGTGCTGCAGCGTGCGTAACCCGCGCGCCCGCGCGCTCGGCATGCGGCCCGGCTTCTTCCCCGCCATTCGCTTCCGCCACCCCGACTGTTAGCAGTATCTTAAAACAGTGACTCTTAACATTGTAGCCGCAGGCATTTTGAGCCGGTAGTTGCGCGAGCGCTTAGCGTTCCGTCGCGCCCGGCGTGTACCTGATCGCGGGACGACGAAGCGGGCTCCGACTGGGCTGTGTTGCGGCAGTAATGCAAAAGATTAATATTTTTAGTTCAATTAGTTATAGCTTTTATTTAATATATTACTTGATCTAACGAAATCGGCCATGACCGAGGCCTGATAACGTCATCTCGCGGGCGCCGAGCGCCGCATTTCAGGGTTGCGAAACAATCGCCATTGTGTTTCGTAGGCATCGCGCTATATTACTGCCGTACACCCTTGATGAAGCAGGATTTTCGTCTACCAATAATTAAAGGCGCCATGGGGTCTCGCGTCACTCGAACAAGCAGCAGCGCGAATTCCCACAGTGTCGCTGGGAGCTGGACATGAGGGATTTGAGCTCACGACTCGAGGCGGCTGCGTTGTCCATGACCGGCCCTGGCACGATCAAGGATCGATTGCTCGATGCGTACTGCTCTCACCTCGAAGATGTGCAGGAATCAGATCTGCCGGGCGCCTTGAGTGCCGAATTTGCCGAGATGATCCAGGCGCTGCATCGTGCGCGTGCGCTGCCTGGCGATGACGTCGTGAAGGCCTCGGTGCGAAAACTCTCCAACGAGGAGGCCCGGCGTTACGCCGAGCTGGTGGTTCGACTGTACGGCATGTTCGCCGGCATGAAGCAGCAGATCCACAACGGCCGCGGCAATCGCAGTCCGGCGCCGCTGCTCAAATTCCTGTCGGTCGAAGCCAGCGCCAACCCTTAAGCGCGCAGTCCTGCGCGCGCTTCGGCGGCCTCAGTCCAGCTTGAATTCGATCGTATCCCAGCGCGAGGTCTCCTCGTGCCGCGCCTGACGCTTCACGGCGTCGACCAGGGCCCGCTCATCCCATGACACGATCTCATCGATCAGGCCATCGAGCGTCTTGTGCTTCGGCTGCTCGCGGCCGAACAGCGGCAGGAAGACCACGGGTTTGTCGCCGGCCTTCGCAAAATGCAGCTGGAACACCAGCAGATCCTGTTGCTGCGGATACAGGCTCGACAGCGCGATCACTACCTCCGCGGCACTGATCTGCCGCCGCAGCTCTTCCCGTACCGCGTCCTGTGAGCTACCAAGGTCCGGCACCGACAGATTGCCGCAGTTGCGGTAATAGAAATTGCGGGCACTCTCGAGATACTCGAACACGCGCACGTAGTCGTCGCTCTCCTCGAAGGAGTGTGTCACAAACACACGGATGGGATCGCGTTGAGACATACTTGCAGTGTACTGTGCTGACCCCGAAGATTGTATAGAGAGCGCCGACGAGTCCGTGAGACTGCTGGTCTACAACATCCGTTATGCCACCGGAACCGGACCGGCGTTCCACCTACCGCTGCCCGGCGCGGGCTACCTGCGCAGCAGCCGGCGCGTGCTCGAACAAATCACCGGCTTCATCCGCTCCGAGGACCCGGACCTCGTGGGCCTCATCGAAGTGGATACCGGCTCGGTGCGCACCGGCATGCTCAATCAGGCCACGTACATTGCCGATGCGCTCGGTCATTATACCGCGCACCAGTGCAAGTACGGTACGGGCTCGATCAATCAGTTGGTGCCGATCGTGCGCAAGCAGGCCAACGCCCTGCTGGCGGCGCCGCGCGTCACCGGCGAGCGTTTTCACTACTTCGACACCGGCATCAAGCGACTGATCATCGAACTCGAGCTCGACGACGTCTGCATCTTCCTCGTGCATCTGTCGCTCAAATTCCGGCATCGGCAATACCAGCTGCGCACGCTGCACGATCTGGTGATGCGATCGTCCAAGCCCGTGATCATCGCCGGCGATTTCAATACCTTCTGGGGCACGCACGAGATCTATCTGTTCATGCGAGCCTCGGGGCTGCGCAGCGCCAACGCCGAGGGCCTGTATTCGTTTCCCTCCCGCCGTCCGCGCATCGAGCTCGACTTCATCCTGGTCAGCGCCGGCATCGAGGTCAGCGGCTTTCGCATACCGGAGGTGCGCTTCTCGGATCATCGCCCCCTGGTGTGCGATTTCGAGGTAGATTCGAGTACGCGGGAATTGGCCACAAATTGATATGACTGACACCGAAGCGAGCGCTGCGGCCGGCTGGAAGCTCGAAACCGATGCCGACCAGATCGCCTGGCTGACCTTTGACAAGCCCGGCAGCTCCGCCAATCTGCTGTCCCAGGCCGTGCTATCGGAGCTCGAGCGGCTGCTGCGGAGTATCGAGGGACAGAGGGTCCGCGGCCTGGTGATTCGCTCGGCCAAAGCATCGGGCTTCATTGCCGGCGCCGACATTCGCGAATTCCCGGCCCTCGAGTCATCCACGGCCGCACTCGATCTGATCCGACAGGGACAGCGGACCTTCGCGCGCATCGAGGCACTGCCCTGCCCGACCGTGGCCGCCATCCATGGCTTTGCCCTAGGGGGCGGCCTGGAGCTCGCGCTCGCCTGCCGCTATCGGGTTGCGGTCGGCGATTCCAAGTTGAACCTCGGACTACCCGAGGTGCAGCTCGGGGTGCACCCGGGATTTGGCGGCTCGGTGCGCAGCGTGCGCCTGCTCGGCGTGCGCGCTGCCATGACTCTGATGCTGACCGGACGCAGCGTACGCGCCGATCGCGCGCAGAGGATCGGTCTGGTCGATCGGCTGGTGCATCGGCCGGGCGAACTGGACGATGCGGCGCGGCAAATCGTGCTGAGCGCGCCGCCGCCCCACCGTCCGCCGCTCGTTGAGCGCGCCCTGAGCTGGCCCGGTGTGCGTGCACTGATGCGTCCGGTGCTGCTGCGCCAGGTGGCGGCCCACGCGCGCCGCGAACATTACCCCGCCCCGTACGCGCTGATCGATCTTTGGTCGCGCTATGGCGCTCGTGGCGAGGCTGCCTACGCGGCCGAGGCCGAGTCGTTTGCGGCGCTGATCCGCAGTGAGACGGCACGCAGTCTGATCCGCGTGTTCCTGCTGCAGGATCGGCTCAAGGGCCTGGCGGGCAAGAGCCGCGTCACCTTCGAGCGCGTGCACGTCATCGGCGCAGGCGTCATGGGCGGCGACATCGCGGCATGGTGTGCGCTGCGCGGCCTCAAGGTGACGCTGCAGGATCGCGATCTGAAATTCATCGACCCTGCCCTGACGCGTGCGCGCGCGCTGTTCGAAAAGAGACTGTCGACCCCGGCCGAGCGCGCTCAGGCCGCCGAGCGGCTCAGTGCCGATGTCGCTGGCGCCGGCGTCGCCCAGGCCGATGTGCTGATCGAAGCGATCTTCGAGGATCTCGATGCCAAGCGCGCGCTGTATGCCGCCGCCGAGCCGCGCATGCAGGCCTCGGCGCTGCTCGCGACCAACACCTCGAGCCTCACGCTCGAGACGCTGAGTCCGACCTTGCGCGATCCGGGACATTTCGTCGGTCTGCACTTTTTCAATCCGGTGGCGCAAATGCCGTTGATCGAGGTGGTGCACTCGGCTCAGACGCGTCCCGAAGTGCTGAGCGCGGCGCTCGTCTTCTCGCGCCGTATCGACAAGCTGCCGCTGCCCTGCCGCAGCAGCCCCGGCTTTCTGGTCAATCGCGTGCTGTTCCCATATCTGCATGAGGCGCTGCACGCCGCCGGCGAAGGCATCGCCTTCAATGCCATCGATCGAGCCGCGGTGGAGTTCGGCATGCCAATGGGGCCGATCGAGCTGTGCGACGTAGTCGGCCTCGATGTGGTGCTGCATGTCGGGGAAATCGTGACGCGCGAGCTGCAACGCGAGGCTCCGCCGTACACCGAGAAACTGCGCCAGCGGGTGCAGTCCGGACAGCTCGGGCGCAAGAGCGAACAGGGTTTCTATCGCTGGCAGGACGGCAAGATCATGCGCGATGACTCGCGCATGCCACCGCCGTCGGACCTGTCCGACCGACTGATTCTGGTGCTCGTGAATGAATGCGTGGCCTGCGCGCGTGAAGGTGTCGTTGCGGACGTTGACCTGATCGACGCCGGCGTCATCTTCGGTACTGGCTTCGCACCGTTTCGCGGTGGCCCTATCAACTACGCGCGCACGCGCGGCATCGATGCCTGCGTGGCCCGCATGCGCGAGTTCGAGCTACGCTATGGTCCCCGCTTCCGCGCCGATTCCGGCTGGTCTGAAATCGCGCGCGGGCCTGCTGGAATGCGTGAAGTTGCGCCAAAGGTCGAACCCTGAGCCTGTGTTAGCATCGTAGATCCGTCGAACGATGCGAGGACACGGTGCCGGGGCGCGAGCATGAGTGAAGATAGGCCCGTCGATGTGGCGTTACTCCGAAAATTCTCGCCGCTGGACGGGATGAAGAAGGAGAATCTGCTCGCACTGGCGCGCAAGGTCGCAATTTCGCATTTGCCGGCAGGCCGGGTGCTGTACAGGGAAGGCGATCGCGACAAGCACACCTACTGGTTGATCTCCGGGCTGATCGAGCTGCGTGAGGGCGAAGGCACGGTCGCGATGATCCGCGGCGGTACCGCGGAAGCCCGCAATCCGTTGCCCTCCAAGCTGCCGCGCAAGCAAACAGCACGTGCCGTCGATCCCATCGAGTACCTGGCGGTCGACAGCGAGCTGCTGGACATGATGATCACCTGGGACCAGACCGGCACTTACGAGGTGGCGGAGCTGCAGGCGCAGCTCACCGGCAGCGGCGGCGATGACTGGATGACGACGCTGCTGCAGACCCAGGCCTTCCATCGCATCCCGCCAGCCAACATCCAGGCAATCTTCTTGCGCATGCAGCGCATGAACTGCCGCGTCGGCGAGGTCATCATCCAGCAGGGCGCCGAAGGCGATTACTTTTACGCCATCGTCAACGGCAAATGCCTGGTCACGCGCGAGACACCGCTCAACCGCAGCGGCCTCAAACTCGCAGAGCTCGGCATTGGCGATACCTTCGGTGAAGAGGCCTTGATCTCGGAGGCCAAACGCAATGCCACCGTCACGATGCTGACCGACGGCGCGCTGATGCGGCTCAACAAAAAAGACTTCCGCGAGCTCATGAACGAGCCGCTGGTGCAGTGGCTGGACTATCCACAGGCTCGCGAAGTGATCGCTCGCGGCGGGCAGTGGCTCGACGTGCGGCTGCCCTCAGAGCACCAGAACGTCGCCATCGAGGGCTCGCTCAACGTGCCGCTGTATTTCATCCGGCTGAAGATCTCGACGCTCGACCGCTCGCGGCCCTACGTGGTGTACTGCGATACGGGCCGGCGCAGCTCCGCCGCAGCCTTCATCCTGGTCGAGCGTGGCTTCAATGCCTATGTGCTGCGCGGCGGTCTGGATTCCGCCGAGGGTGCGCTCCGGCGCAGCCCCTGATCTCGACAACGCTGGCGCCAACGACAAGAAATGGCCAGCCGCACGCACTGGGATTCCAGCGCTACCGAATCCGTCTGCCTACAATCGAGGCGTTGCCGTGGGTTCACTGCCGCCCTGCGCAGCATTGCTTCGAAGCAACATTAAGGGCAGTGACTGATCCAGGATGAATCCAGATGCGCAATTACGTGATTGAGTTTTTACGCGATGACGAAGGCCTGACGATGGTGGAGTATGCGGTGGCAGGAGGACTCGTCACATTGGCGGCGGTCACTGCGTTTACCACTCTCGGAACCAACATAGCTACGAAAATCACCCAACTTGCGACCACGGTTGCAGGTGCCGGTGGCGGTGGCGCTGGTTAGTTCACCATCGCCGACATCGAGAATAAGTTAACTCAGTAACCGCGGTCCAGGCTCTACATCGTGTGCGTGGCCTTGTCGCCCGAGACCGCGC
>DASYNV010000067.1:0-10359 GCA_036008365.1 Steroidobacteraceae bacterium
GTGAGCTCGCGCGTGAATACGCCCGCGGCGAGCCCGAACTGCGTCGCATTGGCGCGCTCGATGACCTCCTGCTCATCGTCGAACACGAGCACCGTCATGACCGGGCCGAAGATCTCTTCGCGCACGATGGCCATGTCGTCGTGGCACTCGGTGAACACGGTTGGCGCCACAAAATTTCCATTGGCCAGATCGCCATCGACCACGCGCACGCCGCCGATCAACAGGCGCGCGCCCTCGGCCCGTCCTCGGGCGATATAGCCCATGACCTTGTCCAGGTGCTCGGCGCTGATCAGCGATCCGACCTGGGTGTCGGCTCGCATGGGATCGCCGATGCGCATTACCTGCACGCGTTGCTGCAGTCGCTCGAGAAAGTGCGGCAGCAGGGCGCGCTGCACGAACACGCGCGTGCCGTTGGAGCAGACTTCGCCCGCCGAGTAGAAGTTGCCGAGCATTGCCCCGGAGACGGCGTTCTCGAGATCGGCATCATCGAAGATGATCAGCGGCGACTTGCCGCCGAGTTCGAGCGTCACGGTCTTGAGCGTGGCGGCGGCGTCGGCCATGACGGCCTTGCCCGTGCCGACCTCGCCCGTCAGCGAGACTTTGCGGATTTGCGCATGACGTGTCAGCAGCCGGCCGGTATCGGAGTAGCCCTGTACCACCTGGAACAGGCCTTCGGGCAACCCCGCTTCGTGCAGCAGCGCCTGCAGTTCTACCGCCGTCAGCGGCGTCAGCTCAGCCGGCTTGAAGATCATGGCGTTGCCGCAGGCCAGTGCCGGCGCCGACTTCCAGCATGCGATCTGCAGCGGGTAGTTCCATGCGCCGATACCGGCGACCACGCCGAGCGGCTCGCGCCGCGTGTAGCCGAATGCCTCGCGGCCGAGATCCAGATACTCGCCCGCGATCCCGGCGGCGAGGCCGGCGTAGTATTCGAAGCAGTCCGCCCCCGAGGCGACATCGACTACACGGGTTTCCTGGATCGGTTTGCCGGTGTCGCGCGTTTCGAGCACCGCGAGCCGCTCGTTGTGAGTGCGCAACAGATCGGCGGCGCGACGAAGAATCCGCCCGCGCTCTGCGCCCGTGCGCGCCGCCCAGGCGCGCTGGGCCTCGACCGCGCGCGCCACGGCCGCGTCCACCTCGGCGGGACCTGCGACCGGCAGCCGCGCCAGCTCCTTGCCGGTGGCTGGATTGATCGATATCACAACGCCGTCGGCGACACGCTGGCGCGCCAGGCTCCAGGCAGGCGCCAGCACTGGGGCGTTTTGCGGCTTGAGACGGAAATCCACGAAGGTCGCGAGCAATGCGCGCGCGCTTTCGCTGTCGGCCTCAGTCCAATTCGACAGTGCCGCCCGCAGCCAGACGCCGTCGATCATTGCGGCGATCATGGCGGCGAGACTGTTGGCCTCTTCCGCGTCGAGCAGCGATCGCAGCCCATGGCGCAGATTCGACAGCATGCGGCGTTGATAGACGCGCTGCACGCGGCGCAGACGTTCGACATGCGGCACCTGGCCCCAGAAAGCCAGCCACGCGGTGCCGGTTCGCCGGTCGAATTCCTCCGCCGCGAGATTGGCATCGATGATCGCCTGCACCCGGCCACGCGGCGTGTGCGCCTGGCGTAGGCGAGCGCGCATGCGCACCCCGAGACGCGCGACCAATGAGCGGAATGTGGCCTCGAGCAGGCCGTCCTTATCCTGGAAGTAATGCGCGATCAATCCGGCCGACACGCCGGCGCGCCGCCCGATCCGCGTGAGCGTACTCTCGACGTAGCCCACCTCGGCGAGGCTGTCTATAGTCATCTCGATCAGCTGCGCGCGCCGCGCGCCGCCGGCATCGGCCAGGGGGACGGCTGAGCCTTGCGCTCTGGGCATTGTGACTCCCGATTGAATCATCGTTTAATATCGAAGACTATCATCCAATGAGTACACTTTGCGCGTGAATATTAGGCAAATAAGCGCGACTGGCGACCGCCTCCCGGATGGCGGTCGGGCAACTCTGACAGGGCGTCTTAAATGCTCGTTCAATCCCCCCCCGCCCGCCGGCAGGCGGCTTTCGGGCGTTTGCAGGCCACTGGCCGTGGCGCTCCTTGGCATCGTATTGCTGCACGCTCCGGCGCCTGCGGCGGCCACCACGGAGCCCGCCAGCTGCCGTGACGTGCGATTGCCGGACATCGGCTGGACCGATGTCACTGCGACCACCGCGCTCACCGCCGTGCTGCTCGAGCAGCGCGGCTACCGGCCGCAGATTACGGTGCTATCGGTTCCGGTGGCCTACGCTTCGATGAAGCACGGGGATATCGACGTGTTCATGGGCAACTGGATGCCCACGCAGGAGGCCGATCGCAAGCCGTATCTCGACGATGGCTCGGTCGAAGTGCTGGGGCCCAATCTGTCCGGCGCGAAGTACTCATTGGCCGTGCCGGCCTACGCGTACGAGGCCGGGCTGCGCGATTTTGCCGACATTGGGAAATTCGCGGCAGCGCTCGATCACTCGATCTATGGCATCGAGGCCGGCAACGACGGTAACCGCCTCGTGCTCGGCATGATCCACGGCAATACCTTCGGTCTCGGGGATTTCAAGCTCATCGAGTCGAGCGAACAGGGCATGCTGGCGGAGGTCGAACGCGCGGTCCGTACCCATCGGCCAATCGTGTTCCTGGGGTGGGCTCCCCATCCGATGAACCTGCGCTTCGACATGCGCTATCTGAACGGAGGCGATACGGTCTTTGGGCCGAACTTCGGCGGCGCGACCATCTACACCAACCTGCGCGCCGGCTACGCGCAGCAGTGTCCCAATGTCGTGCATCTGCTGCGGAATCTGACCTTCACGGTCGATCTCGAGAGCCAGCTCATGAGCGCGATCCTCGATCAGCACCGCGATCCACAGGATGCGGCGCGGGACTGGCTGGCCGCGCACCCGGACGTGCGCGCGCAGTGGCTGCACGACGTGGTGCCCTTTGGCGGCCTGACGGGATCCGGCGGTGTCCAGGCGGCTGGCGGCGGCTGGCTCAGTCGCATCCAATCCGGCATCGTCAATCGCAAGATACCGGTCGGCGATTCGATGAACGTGTTCATCGGCTACGTAAAGACGCACGGCAGCGGGTTTTTCAACGGCATCTCGACCGTGGTGCGCGGCGGCGTGGACGGTCTCACGCGCCTGCTGCAGCTCGTGCCGGGTCCGCTACTGATAGTGATTATCGGGATCGGGGTCTGGCTCTGGCGGCGCTCGGTCGGGCTCGCCACGTTCGTGGCGCTGGCGCTGTTCTTCATCATGAATCAGGGCTACTGGGTGGCCACGCTCGAGACGCTGTCGCTGGTGGCGTTTGCGGCGGCCGCCTCGACGCTGATCGGCGTGCCGCTCGGAATCGCCGCGGCGCATCGTCCGTGGCTGTTCGCCCTGATGCGGCCGGTGCTCGATCTGATGCAGACGCTGCCGACCTTCGTCTACCTGATACCGACGCTGGTGCTGTTCGGACTGGGCGTGGTGCCGGGACTGATTTCGACCGTGATCTTCGCACTGCCGGCCCCGATCCGGCTGACCCACCTCGGCGTCTCCACGGTACCGAATGCGCTGCTCGAAGCCGGGGAGGCGTTCGGGGCGACGCGCTGGCAGCAGCTTTGGAAGATCGAATTGCCAGCCGCGTCGCCCAGCATCTTCGCCGGCATCACTCAATGCATCATGCTGAGCCTCTCGATGGTAGTAATCGCGGCACTGGTGGGCGCCGGAGGTCTCGGCGTACCCGTGGTGCGTGCGCTCAATACGGTGCAGATCGGCATGGGCTTCGAGGCCGGCATTGCGATCGTGCTGCTGGCCGTGATCCTCGATCGCGTGATGCGACCGCCGACTCGCTCCCGACCCTCATGACGGCTGCGGTCGAATTCCGTCATGTCGACATCCTGTTCCCGGCGGCCCAGGCGACCCGGGGCAAGCGTGAATCGATGCGCCGCGCGCTCGAGCTGCTCGACAGCGGTCTACCGCGCATGCAGATCGTCGAGCGTACCGGCATCGTGGTCGGCGTCGCCGACGCGTGCCTCTCGGTCGAGCCGGGCGAGATATCCGTGCTCATGGGTCTGTCGGGTTCGGGCAAGTCAACCCTGCTGCGCGCCGCCAACGGCCTGAACACGGTCACGCGCGGCCAGGTGCTCGTGGGCAATGCTTCCGGCGACACCGTCGATGTGGCCGCCTGCGATCGGGCGCGATTGCGACAGGTACGCCGGCAACGGATTGCCATGGTGTTTCAGCAATTCGCGTTGCTGCCATGGCGCACCGTGCGCGAGAACGTGGGGCTCGGACTGGAGCTGCGCGGCGTCGCGCCGGCGGAACGACAGCGCATCGTGGACGAGAAGCTGGCGCTGGTCGGATTGCAGGACTGGGCGGATCGTTACGCCAGCGAGCTCTCAGGCGGCATGCAGCAGCGCGTCGGACTCGCACGCGCGTTTGCGACCGAAGCGGATATCCTGCTCATGGACGAGCCCTTCTCGGCGCTCGATCCGTTGATTCGCACCAAGCTGCAGGACGAACTGCTGATGCTGCAGCGACAGGTCAGGAAGACCATTCTGTTCGTCAGTCACGATCTCGACGAGGCCCTGAAGCTCGGCAACCGCATTTCGATACTCGAGAGCGGCCGCATCGTGCAGACAGGGACGGCCCAGGACATTGTGCTGCGACCGATCGACGACTACGTAGCCGAATTCGTGCGCCACATGAATCCGCTGACCGTGCTCACGGGTGGCATGGTCATGCGAGCCCACGATGAATTGATTCGCGAGGGCGAGCACCTCTGGCTCGACGCCGCACGCCGCTACCGGGTCACGCTAGATTCGCGCGGCGCCTGCTGCGCCGTGCGCGTGGACGGGGTCGAATCGGCCTTCACGTATCACGATCAGATGGCGAGCGGTGCCGGGCCATCCGGCGGGCTGGTCATCGCCTCCGTGACGCTGCCATTGCATCGACTGATCCAGCTGCGTCAGTTGAGCGGTCACCCAGTGTTGCTCGCGGATGACGGCGTGTTCAGCGGCGTGTGCGACGAATACGAGATCGTGTGCGCGCTGGCCGGGAAGAGTGCGCGACCGTCGTAGCTTGGCACAGCGCCGCAAGGGGTCAGTCGTCCGCGGTCCTTGCCACCTTTACCATTGCGCACCAGGATTTGCTGGTACTCGAAGTCGAAATCCTGTCCAGCCATGGAAGATCGCGATCGAGCACTCTCTGGCGGACCGCCAGATCGTTCAGAAACGCCTCGACCTCCGCCGGCCCCATCCTCTCGGGATGGCGCTTGTCGTGAAACAGCACGAAGCGCCGGATCCACAGACATATTGCTGCTCGGTGCGATAGCTGGTGCAGTAAAAGCAATCCACCTCACGTTCCGCAACCCGCATATATGATGGAATTGCGGCAATTATTCACCGCACAAATGAAGTCTAGATATTGCTAGGCATCAAGGCTGAAATGGCGAAGACGTCGTTGCGAACCACCTCAATCTACTGCCTTGCGATTTGGGCGGCGATCTGGCTTTTGTTTCTATTGATGCGCCTCTCGTCGTTCGATATTCGGGTCATTCCGGGTATCGGTCCGGTCATGCTGATCGCGCTCGTAGTTGCCCTGGTGGCTCCGATCGTGGCGACGGGGATTGCGGGCGCGGCGCTAGTTCGACAGCCTCGGATACCACTGAACTGGCTCACATTTGGGTGCGCGATCGCCGCTCTCCTTGGCCAGGTGCTTCTATTCATGATCTCAAGGTGGCTATGATGCCTAACTTGTGTTGGAGCGGACCGTGAACCATAAAGTGCCAGGCGCGCGCTTTCTTGGTCATGGAGTTCTGGCAACAGAGCCGCGCGAAATATGTCTGCGCGCGGCCGCTCAACTCCAGTTAGATCGTCAATGCAGCACGCGTTGTGCCTTAGGCTTCAGCAGCAGACTCAGTAGTGATCGAAACGCCTAACAATTGTTCCCAGGGGCGTTACCCCGGATGACGGGACTCAGGCTCTGAGCCGTTCATTCTTCGAATCGAACGGCGACTCTTCGATGACTGTGGCCTTGTGGCGCTCGCCCAGCACGATGATCTCCAGCTCGGTACCCAGCTCGCCGAGTTCCGGCGAGACCATTCCCAGCGCCAGCGACTTGCCGAGTCGCCAGCCGTAGCCGCCCGAGGTCGTGCGTCCGACCAGGCGCCCGGCATGATGAATTGGCTCGGATCCTCGCGCATCGGCGTCGGTGACGCCCTGCACATCGAGCGTCACCAAGCGATTGCGAAAGCCCTCGCGCTGCCACGCAACCAGCCCGTCGCGTCCCAGGAAGTTGCCCTTGTCGAGGCGGGCGAAGCGGTCGAGCCCGGATTCGAGGATCGCATACTCGATCGACATCTCACGCGGAATCAGCCGATAGGATTTCTCGAGGCGCAGCGAATCCATGGCCTTGATGCCGAACGGTTTGAGATCGAACTTTTCGCCCGCTGCGAACAGCAGGTCGAACAGGTAGTTCTGCATCTCGATCGGATGATGCAGCTCCCAGCCGAGCTCACCGACGAAATTCACCCGCAGCGCGCGCACCGGTGCCACGCCGACGCTGATCGGCTTGCCGGTCAGCCAAGGGAAGGCGCCGTTCGAAAGATCGGTGTCGGTCAGCTTCTGCAGCAGATCGCGCGAGCGCGGACCGGCCAGCACGAATACGCCGTACTGCGTCGTGACTTTCTGCATTCGCACCGAGCCGTCGGTTGGCAGCAGCTTTTGAAAATAATCCCAGTCGTGGCGCTCAAAGGCGCCAGCGGAAACCAGGTAGAACCGCTGCGACCCTTCGCGCAGCACGGTCGCCTCGGCGCGAATTCCGCCGCGCGCGGTCAGCAGGTGGCAGAGCGCCAGTCCCCCGATCTTCTTTGGAATGCGGTTGGCGAAGATCCAATCGAGCCATTGCTCGGCGCCCGGGCCGGCGACTTCGAATTTGGCAAAGGCGCTCATGTCGAGCAGCCCCACGGCATCGAAGACGTGTCGGCACTCGTTGCCCACATGCTCAAAATAGTTGGAGCGGCGGAAGCTCCAGCGCTCACGAGGACGCGCACCCGGGACCGCCGGTGCATGGTTTTCATTCAGCAGCACGCCCGGTTTGTTCAGCGCCTTCTCATCGAGCCCGTAACCCTCGGGCGCGAACCAACCGGGCCGCTCCCAGCCGTAGACCGTGCCGAACACCGCCCCCTTGGCCTTCATGCGGTCGTAGCAGGGCGACTGCTTCAGCCGACGCGCACCGGGGCGCTCTTCGTCGGGGTAGTGAACCGTGAAGACCGCGGCGTAGGCTTCCTCATTCTTCTTGCGCAGATATCCGCGTGAGGCATACGGACCGAAGCGGCGCGGGTCGGCGCCCATCATGTCGATGCTGGGCTCGCCCTCGACGATCCATTCCGCGAGCTGCCAGCCGGCACCGCCCGCCGCAGTCACGCCGAAGCTGTGGCCTTCGTTGAGCCAGAAATTCCTCAAGTCCCAGGCCGGCCCGACGATCGGTCCGCCATCGGGTGTGTAGGCAATGGCGCCGTTGTAGATTTTCTTGATCCCGACCTCGGCAAAGGCGGGCACGCGATGGATCGCGGCATCGATGTGCGGTGCCAGCCGGTCGAGATCCTCAGGGAAGAGTTCGTATTCGGCCTCCGCTGACGGTCCGTCGACGTAGCAGCAGGGCGCCCCCTTTTCATAGGGGCCGAGTAGAAGTCCGCCTGCTTCCTCGCGCATGTAGTAGGAGGCATCGGCCTCGCGCAGCACGCCCATCTCCGGCAGGCCCTGGCGCTTGCGCTCCTGGATCGCGCGATGCGGCTCGGTGACGATATATTGATGCTCGACCGGGATTACCGGCACGTCGAGGCCGACCATGTTGCCGGTCTGGCGGGCGAAATTGCCGGTCGCCGAGACCACGTGTTCGCACACGACATCGCCCTTGTCGGTCCTGACGAGCCATTCGCCGCCCCGGCGCTGCTCAATGCCGATCACGGTGGTGTTGCGATAGATCTCGGCGCCGCCCGCCCGGGCACCCTTGGCAAACGCCTGGGTCAGGTCGGCCGGCTGGATGTAGCCATCATCCGGATGCTGGATCGCGCCGATCACGCCTTCGACATTGCACAGCGGCCAGATCTCCTTGACTTGCGCTGCCGTCAGAAAGCGGACGTCGACGCCGATCGTCGAGGCCACGCCGGCGTAGTACTTGAACTCATCGAGCCGGTCCTTGGAACAGGCGAGTCGGATGTTGGTGACCTGGCGGAATCCGACATCCTGGCCAGTCTCGGCCTGCAGCGACCGGTAGAGCTTGACCGAGTACTTGTGCAGCTGGCCGATCGAGTAGCTGACGTTGAACAGCGGCAACAGCCCCGCGGCGTGCCAGGTGGAGCCGGAGGTCAGCTCCTTGCGCTCGATCAGCACTACATCCGACCAGCCTTTCTTGACCAGGTGGTAGAGCGTGCCGACCCCGACCACGCCGCCCCCGACGACGACCACGCGTGCGACCTTTTTCATGCTTTCCTCTGCTTTTTATGTGAGTCGGGCAGCTGCCCTGTGGGTGCGCTCAAGACACCGCGCGTTCGTTGCTGGGCGTGCGGCCGAACTGATTCCGATATGCCGTGGAGAAATGCGCGGCCGTGCTGAAGCCGCAGGCGATGCTGACGTCGGTGATCGGCATGGCGGTCTGCGTCAGCAGCGTGCGCGCGCGCTCGAGCCGCCAGCGCTTCCATAGCGCAGCCGGCGTCTGGCCGAAATGCCGCTTGAACAGCCGCTCGAGCTGCCGCGTCGACAGTCCCGCCTCCCTGGCGATGGCGCCGATGCGCAGCCGCTCATCGAGTTTGCTCTGGATCAGACGCACGGCGACCTCGAGCCGCTCGTGCGCGGCCGCGCGCGAGATCGCCGGGGACAGCGGCTGGCGTTCGCTGGCGCGCCGCCCGCGCTCGACGATGAATTGGGTGGCAATGCGATCGGCAATCGTGTTGCCGAGGCGCGCGCGGATCAAGGTCAGCATCAGATCGAGCGGCGCGATGCCGCCGGTGCAGGTGATGCGGTCGCGATCGATGGTGTAGAGATCGTCGAGAAACTGGATCTCTGGAAACTCCTCGCGGATCGCGGCGAGATTCTCCCAGTGAATGGCGCACCGATAACCCGACAGCAGACCCGCCTCGGCGAGCGCGAAGCTGCCGGTGCAGAGTGCGCCGAGCGGCACCTGATCGCGCGCCAGGCGACGCAGCGCCGACAGCACGGCGCGTCCCGTGGAGCGACGGATGTCGACGCCGCCGCAGACGAACACGATGTCGAGTGAGCGCGCGCCGGCGATGGGCGCGGTCGGCTGCAGGCTCATGCCGTTGCTGGCACGAGCAGCGGCGCCGTCCGGCGTCAGCAGCTGCCACCGGTAAGCGCTGCGGGCGCTGACGCGATTGGCCATGCGCAGCGCCTCGATCGCGTTGGCGCAGGCGATCATGGAGTAATTGGGCAGCGTCAGAAAGCCGAACTGACCAAGGGCCCCCAGCTCCATGCGCGTCACCCGCTACCGGTCGATCACGAGATCGCTGGTCGGACGCGAACAGCAGGTCAGGATCAAGCTCTGGTCGATCTCGCGCTGCCGGATGCCGCCGTTGTGATGCATCTGCACCGTGCCGGACAGCAGCGTGCTCTTGCAGGTGCCGCACATGCCCTTGGTGCAGAAGCAGGGCAGGCGCACGCCGGCGGCATTGGCGGCGGTGAGAATGAAGGTGTCGGCCCCGCAGGTGATGCTGCGGCCCGTGCGGCTGAACTCGATCGTGAATTGCTCGACTGCGGGCGCCGGCGATGCGCCCGGTGTTGCAACGATCTGCTCCGGCACCGGCACGCTGACGGCTGCGGACTCGTGTTCGCCCGTTCTCAGGTCGAGTTCGGCGCCCAGGCGGCCGATGTACCAGCTGGTGAATTTCTCGACCAAGCCCTCGGTATAGGGCGAGTACGGACCGCCCTCGTAGGCGGGACTTCGCACTCCGGTCTGCGCCAGTGACACCAGCTGCGCATCCTGGGCGTTGGTGGCCTCCCAGACCGCGGTCAGGTTGCGCACGTCGTAGTCCACACCCTCGACTGCATCCTTGTGCACCAGCCATTTGGTGCGCAGCAAGGTGCTCTCCGGCGACACCGGAATGGCCGAGAACGTCACGATGTGATCGCTCATGAAATGGTGCCAGGAGTTCGGCTGCGTCCAGAAATGGAGGCCGCCGCAGCGTGCATCGGCGATCGTCCCGAGCAGCCGACGCGATGCGGCCATGGTATTGAGCGTCTGGCTTTCGCCCGACTGATCCAGCGGCAGGCGCTCGGTGCGATAGCCGGTCGCGCGATCATCAAGATGCTCGAGCTCGCTCGAGGGCAGACCGCACGCCTCCCATTCGCC
>DASYNV010000068.1:0-1517 GCA_036008365.1 Steroidobacteraceae bacterium
AGTAAATCCAGGGACGCATCTGCTTGCTGCTCCGGTGTGGCCGACAGGGGCGCCATTCTACGGTGTTCGGTCCGCGGATTTGTGCCATCGCCGGCTGCTGACGCGCTCAGGCTTTACAGCCGCTCACGCCGCCGCGTCAGCGAAGGGACGTCCTGGGATTTCAGCAGCGCCTGGCGCTGGCGAATGCGCGCCGCGGCCATGAGCAGGCGGCCGGCCCAGCGAAACACATTATTCTCCTTGACCGTGCGACGCATGAGCTGCATGCGCTGTGCGCGCTGCTCGCGCGGCATGTCGAGCGCGCGGCGGATGGCCTCGGCGGTCTCGGCCACGTCGAACGGATTCACCAGCAACGCTTCGACCAGCTCACGCGATGCACCGGCGAAGGTGCTCAGGATCAGCACGCCGTCATCGTCGTCGCGTGCCGAAACGAATTCCTTGGCGACCAGATTCATGCCGTCGTGCAGACTGTTGACGATGCAGAAATCGGCGGCGCGATAAAGCTCGAACACCTGCTGCGGATTCTGATGCTTGCCGACCAGCACGATCGGCTTCCAGTCTTCGGTCGCGAAGCGCGCGTTGATGCGCGCGACTTCGGCCACCGTCGACTGCTGCAGCGCCTGGTAGGCCGGAAGCTTGCTGCGCGAGGGCGCCGCGATCTGCAGCAGCGTGACGCGGCCGCGCAGTCGCGAGTGCTGCTCGAGCAGCAGCTCGAGCGCCAGGAAGCGTTCGATCAGCCCCTTGGTGAAGTCCCAGCGCTCGACGCCCAAACCCAGTGCGACCTGCTCGGCGATACCGAAGCGCTGGCGCACGGTGCGACGGGAGAGCCGCACGTCCGGCATCATCGGCAGCCAGCGCGGTGGCCACTCGATCGAGATCGGATCCGCCATCACGTGGCAGACGTGACCCTGCAGTGCCACCGTCATGTGCTCGTGATCGATCTGGCACTCGACGAAGCGATCGACCGTCGCCAGGAAATTGCGGCAGTGATGCAGCGTGTGGAACCCGAGGATGTCCGCCATCAGCAGGTTCAACAGCATCTCGTGCTTCCATGGGCAGACACCGAAGGTCTCGTCATTCGGCCACGGGATATGCCAGAACAGCGCGATGGTCGCATCGGGCTTGCGTGCGCGCAGCAATCCCGGCAGCAGCGCAAAGTGATAATCCTGAATCATGATCAGCGGGTCGTTGCTCGAGGCTTCGCGCGCCACCACATCGGCGAACTTGCGATTGACGAGCTGGTAGGCCGCCCAGTCCTCACCCCGGAACGCCGGCCGCACGTACGCCAGGTGGCACAGCGGCCACAGCCCTTCGTTCGCGAGACCGTAGTAGTAACCCTGCTCTTCGGCCTCCGATAACCAGACGCGCCGCAACGTGTAAGCCGGGTCCTCCGGCGGCACGCGCACACGATCGTGGCCGTCGACCACCTCGCGATCGGCACTGCCGCTGCCGTGTGCCACCCAGGTGCCGGAACAGGCGCGCATGACCGGCTCGAGCGCCGTGACCATGCCGCTGGCCGG
>DASYNV010000069.1:0-7075 GCA_036008365.1 Steroidobacteraceae bacterium
ATCTGGCTTTACACCCGGACCCAATATGCTGCTCGTCATGAGCAGCAGCGGTGCGCGAGTGATCGAGCGCGCCCGGGACAGCTAACCGGCGCTCTTATGTCACGCTGAGCCGCGCGCGCGGCGTCACAGTCTGCAACTCCAGGAGCTGTGACCCAATTAACGCCGTCCTGCGGGGGCCACTCCTATCATCTGTCAAATGAGGAGCACCGCCGTCGCGAGCGAGTCCGTGGATCAACCATTGGCGGTGCAGCCCTGATGCGCCTGAACACACTGCGTTCGAAGATGGTGGTGTTCCTGGTGGCGCTGCTGGGCGTCATTCAGATCGGCGTATTCACCCTGGTCAATTCTGCCACCACCCGCGCCGCCCGCATCAAGATCGACGATGAGCTCGTGGTTGGCGAGAAGGTGTTCGCGAGCGAACTCAAGCAAAACGCCGATCGACTGGCGCAGGCGGCCTCGGTGCTGGCCTCCGACTTCGCGTTTCGCGAGGCCATCGCCACCGGCGATAGCGCCACCATGGAGTCGGCACTCGAGAACCACGGCGCGCGCGTCAAGGCGGCGGTGGTGCTGTTCGTCGACCTGCAGGGCATGGTGCTCGACGATACGATACGCGGCACGGTCGAACCGCGCCGCTTCGAACTGCAGTCGCTGATCGATCGCGCCAAGAGCGCCGGCCAGGCGACTTCGATCGCGATGATCGATGAGCGCGTGCTGCAGCTCGTCGCGGTACCCGTGCAGGCGCCGATCACGATCGGCTGGATCGTGATCGGCTTTCCGGTGGATCAGATCCTGGCCACCGACTTGCGCAACCTGACGGGTCTGCAGGTGTCGTTCGTCACTGAACAGGACGGTCGCTGGAACCTGCTGGCCTCGACCCTTTCACCGGAACTGTCGCAGTCGCTGCTGGAGGTGCTGCCGCCGTATGCGCAGGCGCGCAATACGCGCATATTGGCCATGCCGGAGCAGCATCAGCTGCGGGTCGTGCCACTCGGAGAGAGCGGATCGAATCATTTCGTCGCCGTGCTGCAGCGGCCGATCAACGACGCGATGGGCAGCTTTCGCGATTTGAGCACCCAGCTGATCGCGCTCGGCCTGTTCAGTCTGCTGCTATCGATCGCCGGCAGTGTCGTGATAGCGGTCGGCATAACGCGCCCGCTCGACGCGCTGCTGCAGGCGGTGCGACGGATACGTCGCGGCGATTATGCTGAGCCGATCGCAATTCATCGCGGCGATGAGATTGGCATCCTGGCGCAGGGGCTCGATCACATGCGCGCCGGCATTGCCGAGCGTGAGCAGAAGATTCTCAAGCTCGCCTACGAAGACTCGCTGACGCGGCTGCCGAATCGCTCGCAGTTCGGCGAGCAACTGCAGCGCGAGATCCTGAGCGCCGCCGAGCAGCACCGAACGCTGGCGATCTTCGTGATGGATCTGGATCGTTTCAAGTACGTCAACGACCATCTGGGCCATAGCGTCGGCGATCACGTCCTGACCGAGGTGGCGGTGCGTCTGCGCAATCTGCTGCGCGAGGGCGACTGCGTCGCGCGTCTGGGCGGCGATGAGTTCGCCGTGCTCGTTCCGACCGCTGACGATGAGCGCGTCACGAATCTCGCCAGCAGCATCATCGCAGCGCTCGAGCAGCCGATCGATTTCGAAGGGCAGCCGCTCGATGTCGGCGCCAGCATCGGCATTGCTCTCTACCCGGTGCACGGCGGCGACGCGCAGACGCTGATGCGCAACGCCGACATTGCAATGTATGTCGCCAAGCGCACGCGCTCGGGCTTCACGGTCTACGATCCGTACTACGACACTTCGCAGCAGGAGCACCTGTCGCTGCTCGGAGAGCTGCGCCGCGCGGTCGAACAGAACGAATTGCGGCTCTACTATCAGCCCAAGGTCACGCTCAATTCCGCGGGCATCCACGCCGCGGAGGCCCTGATCCGCTGGATACACCCGGTACGCGGCATGGTGCCCCCGGGGCTGTTCATACCGTTTGCCGAGCACACCGGCTACATCAAGATTCTGACGCGCTGGGTGCTGACCGAGGCGATCCGGCAGTGCGGCGCCTGGCTGCGGCAGAACGTGCAGGTGGAGATATCCGTGAATCTGTCGGCGCGCGACCTGTCGGCGCGCGAGCTGCCGGAGCTGATCAGCGGCCTGTTGGCGGAACACCAGGTGCCGCCGCATATGATCTGTCTCGAAATTACCGAGAGCGGCTTCATGGAAGACCCGGCGCACGCGCAGCGGGTTCTGGATCGCTTGTCGGCGATCGGGCTGCGCCTGTCGATCGACGACTACGGTACCGGCTACTCCTCGCTCAGCTATATCATGAAATTGCCGGTCAACGAGCTCAAGATCGACCGCGCTTTCGTCTCCAACATGTCCGAGGATCCCGACATGATGACGATCGTGCGATCGACCATCGAGCTCGGCCACAATCTGGGGCTCAAGGTCGTAGCCGAGGGCATCGAGGATTCCAAGGGCTACGCGCTGCTGCGCGGTCTCGGTTGCGACTATGCGCAGGGCTACTACATCAGCCCGCCGATGTCGGCGGAGGCATTGCCCGCCTGGCTCAATGGCAGCGTGACCATCCGCCGCCTGCCCGAGTCGATGATGTCCGCCGTGCCGGCCGAGTCGGAGGAGTCCGGGGTCTCGGCCGTAGGGTGAGTCGCAGCGGCTACTGAGCCCGGCGCTGTTGCTTGCGTTCGGCGGAGTACCGTCGCAGCACCGCAACCGCGAGCGCCATGAGCACCGGCCCCACGATCAGCCCGGGCAGCCCGAACACTTCCAGTCCGCCAAACAGCGCGACGAATACCAGCAGCGCCGGCATGGCTTCATCCCCCACCAGCCGTGGCCGGATCAGGTAATCGCTGAGGCCGACCACGAACAGGGCGCCCCACGCCAGCTCGATCACGGCTTTGGCCGGATGGCCGATCGCGAACAGATACAATCCGGCCGGCACCCACACCAGCAGCGTGCCGACCGCCGGGATCAGCGAGGCCAGCGCAGTCGCAATGCCGAAGAAAATCGGCTGCGGCACGCCGGTGATCCAGAAGCCGATGGTGGCCAGGAATCCCTGTGAAAGTCCGGTGACGATCGTGCCCGAGATCGTCATGCGTCCGACGCGGCGGAACTCGGCCAGCAGCTCACGCGTGTGTTCTGGATCGAGCGGCGAAATCACGACCATCGCCGACACCATGCGCGGCCAGTGGCGCAGCACCAGGTGCATCGTCAGCACTGCGAAGAACAGACCGAGCAACACCGAGAAGGTACCCGTTGCCAGCGAGCCTGCGATGGTTGCCGAGCGCGAGGCGATCTCGCCGGCACCGGCTTCGAGCCGCGATGTCAGGTCGTCGATCGAAATGCCGATTCTTCCGAGCCAGCCGGTCACCGCGTCGAGCCATTTGCTGAGCTCGCCACCGGCGTGCAGCTGCGTACGCAGCGCATTGGCGAGTGCGACCACACGCGTGACGAAACGGGTCACGAAGGCACTGAGCGCACCGACCAGAACCAACAGAGAGGTGACCACGGTGATCAGCGATGCGGCCACAGGGCGATCGATCCGGCGTCTCAGGAATTCATAGACCGGGTAGAGCGTGAAGGCCAGCAACGTCCCGAGCAGAATTCCGGTCGCAAACGGCAGTGCCAGCCAGACGATGGCCATGACGGCGCCCAGCGCCAGCCAGCCGGGCGCCCCGCGCGCGCGCGCTCTCACCAAAATTGAATTCCTATCCGGTCCGGCCCCATGCTGGGTGCGAAAAATACGCTCATTTGCGCCGCGGCGTTCACCTTTCGGAGAGGTCGAGCAACACGGCATGCGCGCTACAATGCGCGCCCCGCACCATGACCGATGCAGTAACTGAAGTCTTTCGATCACCCTACCGGTCGGAATGCCATGAGCGCGCGTTCATGCTGTCGGCGGTGGGCATCCCGAGCGCGATCGAGTTCGATGGCGAGGGCTTCCTGCTGACGGTCGATGCGGCGAGCGCCGCCGGGGCGCTGAGCCATCTGCAAGCCTACGAGATCGAGCGCCGCGCGCCGCGGCCGCCGCGGCCGCCGCCGGTGCGGGTGTGGCCGCACGCGTGGGTGGGGTGCGTGCTGTATGTGGCCGTGCTGCTCGCCGTGGCGCTCGCGGTGGCGAACGGCTGGTGGCGGCTCGATGCCTTCGATGCCGGCGAACTCGATGCGGCGCGGCTGCAGTGCGGACAATGGTGGCGCGCCTGGACTGCCCTGACGCTGCATCTGGATGGTGCGCATCTGCTGGCCAATCTCGGCGCCGGCGTCTGGTTCGGCTACCTGGCGGCCGCTGAGCTTGGCAGCGGCAGCGCCTGGCTTCTGACGGTGAGCGGGGCGGGGCTGGCCAATCTGATCGAAGGCCTGCTTGGACCGGCCACGCATCGTTCGGTGGGCGCATCGACCGCGGTGTTCACTGCGCTCGGATTGCTCGTGTCGCACTCCTGGCGCCTGCGTCTGCATGTGCCGCAGGGCTGGGCGTTGCGCTGGGCACCGCTGGTGGCCGGGGCGGTGCTGCTCGGCTGGTTTGGCTCCGAAGGCGAGGGCACCGACGTCGTCGCGCATGCGCTCGGGTTTCTTGTCGGCTGTCTGCTTGGCGCCGCCGCGGCTGTGCCGTCGGTAGCAAAGATTCTCGAGCGCGTGCCGCAATGGCTGAGCGGAGCTCTGGCCGTGCTGTCACTTGCCATTGCCTGGGCGTGCGCGCTGATGCGCACTTAGCGCACGGCGAACATGCCGGCGCCCAGTATCGCGCGCTGCCCATCCTGCTGGACCAGTATCGCCGCTTCGGTTGCGTCGGCTGGCAACACCGAGCGTGGCAGCGTGTAGCTCTGAGCGCTGCCGTTCCAGCGGCCAAGTGCAATGCTCGCCCGCACGACGTTGACTTCCCGCAGCGTGCGCCCGCTGTTCTCGCCGCGTCCGATCGCGGTCTGCGTCTCGGGCAGCAGCGCCAGCAGCAGCACGTCGGCGGCTGCCGGCGACGCGCTCGTCGCGACATCGATGCGCAGCTGATCGGGCTTGGATTCGAGGCGGATCGCGACACCCTCGCGCGCTGTGCCAAGCGCGGGCAGGATGCCGCGCTGATCGGAGCCGATGAAGGAGCGCTGCCCATCGACGACGATCTGCGGCGTGAACACGCTCGAGAGCCTCAGCAGATGAGCGTAACGGCTCTGCCGCAGGTCGGCATCGCTGAGCGCAAATCGATCGGGCCAGCCGAGGCTATCCCAATAGCGCACGTGGAAGGCGAGGGCCAGCACATCGGGACGCTGTGCCAGTGTGCCGAGCAACTGGTCCGCGGGTGGACAGGAGCTGCAACCCTCGGAAGTATAGAGCTCGACCACGGCGGGACGTGTCGCAGCCCACGTGACGCTGCTCCAGGCCAACGCCAGTGCGCACAATATCCTGATCCTGGTCATACCCCCTTGTTCGGTCTCAGAGCGTCCAAGGTTACATCGGCGCAGCGAACCGGATCAGAACGGGTAATTGATACCGGTGAATACGGCGAGGCCCTCGCTGCCGTAGCCGAAGTCGACATAGCCGACCACGAACGGGCGGGCCAGTCCGCGCACACCGATGCCGGCGACGCTGTGCAACTGCGAGAGCGGAAAGGTGCCGGTCTGCGAGAACACGCGGCCGATATCGACGAAAGGCGTCAGTTCCAGTTCGACGTGGCTGGAGACCGCGTTGATGGTTGCGATCCTCTGGCGTACTTCGGCACTCGCCGAGAATGAATCGCGGTCGTAGTAACGGCCCGGGCCATAGCCGCGCAGCGGCTGATCGCCGCCGATAGCGCTCTGGTCGCCACCGAGACTGCTGAGTGCCCAGAACGGCACCTGGTGCGCAGTGGGCAGATAGCGCAGCGATACGTGAGTGGCGAGTATCGTGTTGGGCAGCATCAGCCAGAAATCGCGGCCGTCGATGCCGACTTCGCTATACATCGAATCGTTGAGGATGCCGTTGCGTGCGGCCGCGCCGAGGTAGGCCACCCATTCCATGCCGTGCGATGGCGCAGTGAGGTTGTCGCGGGTGTCATAGCCGATCGAGACGCGATTGAGCACCTGCTTGTTGGTTCCGACGCCGAGGATGTGGCCGAATCGACTCTCGAGCGATGCAATACCCTCCAGCGTTCCGGGCAGCACATCGACCACCTGCACGCGTCCGGTGTAAAGCAGTTGCCAGGCGTGGCTCAGGTTCAAGCCAACCTGTAT
The DNA here is from genome assembly GCA_036008365.1 of Steroidobacteraceae bacterium. Taxonomy (GTDB): domain Bacteria; phylum Pseudomonadota; class Gammaproteobacteria; order Steroidobacterales; family Steroidobacteraceae; genus FEN-1191. The sequence goes on from DASYNV010000069.1 coordinate 6,216, forward strand.
CTGCATCAGCTCCTGTTGTTGAGTGTAGTCGGTCTCGGCGATGCCTGGCGATCGATTGCCGATGCCGAAGAAACGCGGTGTCCCATCGTGCGAATAGACCAAGCTGCCGTTGATGGACCAGCGCTGCTCGCGCAGTCGACCGGTCTGATATTCGGCATCGAACTGGCGCTGCACGCGCTCATTGATGCCCGCGACCACCGACCACTGCGTGTCTTCGGACGGATAGTCGTAGACGCGCGCATGTCCGCCGTAGCCGAAGAACGGGTTGTACAGGATATCGGGCGCGATGATGCGGCGGATATCATGATTGTCATCGGTCACCAGTCTTACCGGCAGCAGGCCGAGCGTGGTGCCGCTGTCCGGGTCGACGCCAATCAGCGGTATCGGCAGAAAGGGCGCGGTCTCCGGATTGAACCAGCGCGCGATGCCCGTCGATGACGCCGGCGTCGCGGCGGGGTTGAGCACACCGGCGGGCTGGCCGGCGGGCACCTGCGTCGCCGGATCCCCGCCCGGATCGTCGCTCCATGCGGGGCTCGCGCCGAATGTCGCAATGAGGCCGCAGCAGAGGCTGAGCGCAAATGCTGCGCGCGCCAAAGCTGTGGCGACGCGCTGGCGCCCACGGGGTCTGGTGCTCATTATGGCGATACTGATCAGATTGGTATTTCCAAACTTGCCACAGGCCGCGACGATACGCGATCGCTGAGAGCGGGCCCATTACCCCCGGAACCCAATATATGCGGCAGCGGGGTGCGGTCGCGGTTCTGTTCCTAGGGTTGCTGACCCGGCGGCGAGGGGAAGTGCCGCTCGAGCCGCTCGTCGATCTCGCCGACACAGGCGGACAGTGAATTGGCGGTGGTGAC
>DASYNV010000070.1:0-5064 GCA_036008365.1 Steroidobacteraceae bacterium
CGGCCGCAGAAGCCGACCCGCGAACTGCTGCTCGCGTTCGATCCGGCGACCGGCAAGACCGCGTGGGAAATCGAAACCTCTGCGGGCATCCGCGGCTACGATGGTGGCGTCATGTCGACGGCTGCCAACCTGGTGTTTCAGGGACGCGGCAGCGGCGAGCTCTGGGTGTACGCGGCCGACACCGGCAAGGTACTCAAGGTGATTCCGACCGGCAGCCACATCCTGGCTGCACCGATGACCTACGTGGTCAATGGCGAGCAGTACGTCGCGGTGCAAGTCGGTTACGGCGGCGCCGCGATCACCATCGGCCCGATTCCACCGAGCAGCGCCGCCCTCAAACATCAGAACGTCAATCGCATCGTCGCCTTCAAGCTCGGCGGCGGCCCGGTGCCGATGCCCCCACCGCGCGATGACGGCCCGATACCGCTGCCGCCGACGCAGCAGGTCAGTGCGGCCAGCATCACGGCCGGCGAAATCAAATTCGTCGAAGAATGTTCGCGCTGCCATGTGCTCGGCCCGAGCTCCACGCCCGATCTGCGCCGGCTCGGTCCCGAGCTGCACGCAGCCTTCAAGGACATCGTGCTGCGCGGGGTACTGGCGCCGACCGGCATGGAGCGATTCGACGATCTGATCAGTGAGGAAGATGCCGACAACATCCACGCGTATCTGATCGATCAGGCGTGGAGCGCGTACCGCGCACAGCAAGCAAGTACCCCCGGGCGCTAGGAACCGGTTCCGACGGCCCTCGGCCACAACAGCGGAAACAGCGCATGCTCCATCGGCGCACCCGCCGGCAGCGCATCGACGAGCCCCGGAAACTCGGGTGAGGTGCGCCACGCGCGCGGCGCGTGGCGGATATCGTCCCCCAGAAAGCGCACCGAGAACACGCGCCGCCGCCGGCTGCCGTCAACCGCGCCGGACGCGTGCAAGGTCAGCATCTGGAAGCAGACGACATCGCCCGGCTCGAGCGCCCAACCGAGAATCGGAAACGCGGCTCGGTTGGCTTCGACGTTCGGCAGATCGGCGAGGCTGCCTTCGGGAAACCACTTCGCCTGACTGTCGAGGAAGGTGCGTGGCATCAGCCATGGACCCAGGTGCGATCCGGCAATGAATTCAAGGGTCGATGCGCGGCTCACGGGATCAACCGGAATCCACATGCTGACATTCTGGCGGCCCTCGATGTTGTAGTACGGCTGGTCCTGGTGCCACGGCGTTTTCTGTTGCGTGCCGGGCTCCTTGGTCAGCATGTGATCATGGTACAGTCGCACGGTCCGGCTGTTCATGAGCTGCGCGGCGCTCTCTGCCAGGTCGGATTCGAAAATGAAGCGCCGGTAGAAGTCATTCTGTTGCCAGGTACAGAAGTCTTCGACGAACCTGCCGGGATCATTGGCGGCACTGGCCACTTTGGCTCGCGCACTCAAACTGGCCAGATTGCGCTCGATACCGGCGCGCAGCAGCTCGATCTGATCGGCGTCGAGCCGGGAGCGCAGGCAGACGGCGCCGTCGCGTTGAAATGCTTCGGTTTCGGCCGCGCTGACCATGGTGTGAAGTCGTCTCCTATGGCATGCCGGAACTGCCTGGCGCATGGTATCGCTAACGCCACGGCGCTGGCGTAAAGTCGTTGCATGAGAAGGCGATTGTGGCTCGCAGCCGCAACCTTGGGGGTAAGCCTGTATTCGGGTGCCGAGGCGGCCACGACCCTGAAGCTGGTCGAGGTCATCACGAGCCCGGAACGCACTGAAACACTCAAGGCGATCGTTAAGACCTTCGAGGACGCCAACCCCGATACGAACGTCGAGATCATCTCGCTGCCGTGGGGACCATCATTCGAAAAGCTAGCCACCATGGTCGCGGCCGGCGATACCCCGGACGTCGTGGAAATGCCGGACATGTGGCTGGCGCTGTACGCCAACAACGGCTGGCTCGAGAGCCTCGAGCCCTATCTCAAGAACTGGGAACACACCGCCGAGCTCAATCAGCGAACGCTGCAGCTAGGGCGCGTCATCCGCAACACCGCCTACATGCTGCCCTACGGCTTCTACCTGCGCGCGCTCTACTACAACAAGAAGATGTTCGCCGCCGCCGGAGTAACCGCGCCGCCCCGGACGCTCGATGAATTCATCGCCGTATCGAAGACGGTGTCGGCCACGCCAGGCAAGTACGGCTACTGCCTGCGCGGCGGTCCCGGCGGCGTGAACGGCTGGATGATGTTCGGCGCGCTGTCGGCCGGCGACGACGTCTACTTCCACGCCGACGGCACCTCGACGTTTGCCGATGCCGGCTGGATCCGCGGCTTCACGACCCTGGCCGACCTCTATCACGGCGGGCTTGCCCCCCCGGACAGCGTCAACTGGGGCTACAACGACATCGTCGCGGGATTCTATTCCGGAGTCTGCGCCATGATCGACAACGATCCGGATGCGCTCATCGCCATCGCCACGCGCATGAAGCCGGATGAGTACGGCATCGCGCCGTGGATCAAGGGCGTTGGCGGCAAGTCCTTTCCGACTATCGGCTATGGCGGGTGGTCGATGTTCGCCAACAGCAAGCACAAGGACCTGGCCTGGAAATTGATTGCCACGCTCGACGGCGTCACCGGCAGTCTGACCTGGAACCGGCGCATCGGCGCACTGCCGATCTACACCGCGGCGGCTAAGGATCCGATGTACGCCGACGCACGCTTCAAGGGCTGGTTCGAGGAGCTTGCCGATCCGGACGTGGAACCGATGATCATGCCAATGGACCTGCGCGCCTGGGCACTGTTTGTGAGCTCGGTGGTACCGAGAACCAGCCAGAGCGTACTGCTCGGAAAGCTTTCCGCACAGGATATGGCACAGCAATGGGCGCGTATCCTGACGAAGGCCAAGCAGAGCCAGAAGTGAACGCCCGGGGCCGACGACTTGTCAGCGCTGCGGAGCCATATTTCTACGCCGCGCCGGTGCTGCTGTTGATCCTCGCGGTCATGCTGGTGCCGCTGGCCGTGGGACTGTCGTATGCCTTCCGCGACCTGCTGCTGCTGGATCCGTCGGGCGGCCACTTCATAGGGTTCGATCATTTCCAGGAACTCGCCGACGACCCGATCTTCCGGGATTCGCTCCTCAACACGGTCGTCTGGACCGGCGCGTCCGTGGCGCTGCAGTTCGTGCTCGGATTGATTCTGGCGCTGCTGCTCAATCGCGAGTTCCCGGGCCGCCGGCTGGTTCAGGCGCTGGTGTTCCTGCCGTGGGCCGTGCCGACCTTCCTGGTCGGGCTCGACTGGGCGTGGCTGTTCAATCCGGTGGTCGGGCCGCTGCCCCATTGGCTGTTCGCACTTCACCTGACGCACGACGCCAACAACCTGCTGGCCGATCCTCACTGGGCTTTGGTCGGTCCGATCGTCGCCGCGGTCTGGTGGGGCATTCCTTTTTTTGCCATTACGACGCTGGCGGCACTGCAGTCGATCCCGCAGGACCTGTACGAGGCGGCCGCCATCGACGGCGCCGGCGTGCTCGAGCAGTTTCGTTCCATCACGCTGCCGCTGCTCGCGCCGACCCTGGCGATCACGATCCTGCTGCGCACGATCTGGGTCGCGAACTTCGCCGATCTGATCGTGGTCATGACCAATGGCGGCCCCGCAGATTCCACGCAGACCGTGGCCAGCTACATCTTCACCTCGGCATTCCGCCGTCTCGACTTCGGCTATGCCTCGGCGATTGCCACGGTGCTGCTGCTGTTGCTGCTGCTGTACGCGCTCGCGATCCTGACCCTGCGCCGGGCCATGCTGCTGCGTCACACCTGAGATCACGGGAAGCCAACTGGCATGCAACGCCGAGTTCTCTACTGGATCATCCATTACGCCCTGATCGCGCTGTACCTGCTGTTCGCGCTGTTTCCACTGTTCTGGCTGGTCAAGGTAGCGCTGACGCCGAACGAACTGCTCTACAGCGAGGGCATTCGCCTCTGGCCTTCGCGCGCCAGTCTCGAGCATTTCAGCTTCGTGCTGACTCACAGCGACTTTCCACTGTTCTTTCGCAACAGTCTGATCGTCTCGAGCGCCACGGCAGCGGTTGCGACGCTGCTGAGCAGCGCCTGCGGCTATGCGCTGTCGCGCTTTCACTTTCGTGGCAAGACGCTGCTCGTGGCACTGATGCTGATCACACAGATGTTTCCGCTTGTGATGCTGATCGCGCCGATGTTCCGGCTGCTGGTACCGCTCGGTCTCGTCAACAGCCTGACCGGGCTCATCATCGTCTATACCGCCTTCAATTCGCCGTTCGCCACCTTTCTGATGCAGTCGTTCTTCGATGCCATACCGCGCGAGCTCGAAGAGGCGGCCATGATCGATGGCGCCACACGCTTCGGCGCCTTCTGCCGCATCATTCTGCCGTTGACGCTGCCGGGCCTTGCCGCGACGGCGGGTTTCGTCTTCACCGCCGCCTGGAGCGAACTGCTGTTCGCGCTGATGCTGAATTCCTCGGCCCAGGCCAGCACCTTCCCGGTCGGCCTGCTGTCATTCGTATCCAAGTTCTCGGTCGACTTCGGTCAGATGATGGCCGCCGGCGTCCTGGCGCTGTTGCCGGCCTGCCTGTTCTTCTTGCTGATCCAGCGCTACCTGGTGCGCGGCCTGACCGCGGGCGCCGTGAAGGGCTGAGGTACTCACTGTGAATGCCATCGAAATCCAGGCGGTCAGCAAACGCTTCGGCGACACGCCGGTGCTGCACGAGCTCGATCTGAACGTTGCAGCCGGCGAGTTCGTGGTGCTCGTCGGTCCATCGGGTTGCGGCAAATCGACGCTGTTGCGATTGATCGCCGGCCTCGAGGAACTCAGCTCCGGCGAGATCCATATCGGCGGCCGGCTCGTCAACGGGCTGCCGCCGAGCGAGCGCGACATCGCGATGGTATTTCAATCCTATGCGCTCTATCCGCACATGTCGGTGGCCGATAACATGGCCTATAGCTTGAAGCTGCGAGGCATGGCCAAGCCGCAAATCGAGCGTGCGGTCGATGCCGCGGCGGTCAAACTCGAATTGCAGAGCCTGCTGATGCGCAAACCCAAGGCGCTCTCGGGCGGCCAGCGCCAGCGCG
>DASYNV010000071.1:0-11833 GCA_036008365.1 Steroidobacteraceae bacterium
GCCCGCTCCGGAGTCACCGGCGGTTCCGGCCGCACCTGGCGCTCCGACAACACCAGCAGAGCCGGCGCCTGCGACACCGTTGCCGCCCGCCGGCCCGGGTTGACGGCAGGTCGTGCGCCACGCGGATAGGCTGTTTGCCGAGGTGATTGCTAGAATTCGAACTGCTGCTTCTCGGCTGACCGTACCGAGTTGCATTGCAGATGTTTGACTTTAATATATAGCTGTAAGACATTGAATGGAGAGGTGGCCGAGCGGTCGAAGGCGCTGGACTGGAATTCCAGTAACATCTTCACGGGTGTTCGTGGGTTCGAATCCCACCCTCTCCGCCACAGGTCAACGGTGATCCGCGCCGGTTCCTTCGCGACGACTAACCGCGAACCCCGTCAGGCCCGGAAGGGAGCAGCGGTAACGGCTCGGTCGGGTGCCGAAGACATGGCTGGTGCGGATCACCTCCCGTCGGTCTCTAATAGCGCATGAGTTTCTATACCGCATTGGCGCGCAAGTGGCGCCCGCGCAGCTTTGCCGAAATGACCGGGCAGGAGCACGTGCTGCGCGCGCTCAGCAACGCGCTGTCGAACGAGCGCGTGCATCACGCGTATCTGTTTGCCGGCACGCGCGGCGTCGGCAAGACCACTGTAGCGCGCATCCTGGCGAAGTGTCTGAACTGCGAGCGCGGCGTTTCGGCCACGCCCTGCGGCGAGTGTTCGAGTTGCCGCGAGATCGATGCCGGCCGCAGCGTCGACGTCATCGAAGTCGATGCCGCCTCGCGCACCCGCGTCGATGACACGCGCGAGCTGCTCGACAACGTGCAGTACGCGCCGACGCGAAGCCGCTACAAGATCTACCTGATCGATGAAGTGCACATGCTCTCGACCAGCTCCTTCAATGCGCTGCTGAAGACCCTGGAGGAGCCGCCACCGCATGTGAAGTTCCTGCTCGCGACCACCGAGCCGCGCAAGCTACCGGCGACCGTGTTGTCGCGCTGCCTGCAGTTCAATCTCAAGCGCCTGCCGGTGGTGCTCATCGGCGCGCGGCTGCAGCATATCCTGCGCGCCGAGAGCATCGAATTCGATCCCGCGGCGGTGCAGCTGCTGGCACAGGCCGGCGATGGCAGTCTGCGCGATGCGCTCTCGCTGCTCGATCAGCTGCTGGCCTACGGCAATGGCAAGGCGCTCGAGGCCGATGCGCGCGAGATGCTCGGTACCGTGGGGCGCGACCAGATTGCACAACTGGCGCGGCTGCTGGCCGCGGGTGAGGCCGCGGCGCTCATGGCCTATGCCAATGCGCTCGATGAGCGTGCCAGCGATTACGCGCAACTGCTCGAGCAGCTCGCGGCCTTGCTCGAACGCGTCGCCCTCAAGCAGCTCGTGCGCGACTACGAGGGCGATGAGCTGCATCCGGTCGAGGAGCTGACCGAGCTCGCTGCAGCGATGGCAGCCGAGGACGTGCAGCTGTTCTATCAGACCGCAATCCTAGGCAGGCGCGATCTGACGCTGGCGCCCGATCCCAGAACCGGGTTTCGCATGACGCTGATCCGCATGCTGGCCTTTCGCCCGGCCGCGGCCGGTGCGACCGGGCTCGCCAAACCCGCCGGCGCTGCGGGTGTCGCTACCGTGTCGGACTCCGGCGCGTCCGGCGCGTCCGGCGCGGCTGCGGTTCGCACTGCGGTGGCGCCCGCGTCAGAGCCGTCACTGGCGCCGCCGGCTGCACGCCCCGCCGAGGCGGCGGACTGGCCAGGCATCCTGGCCGCGCTCGATCTGCAGGGCGCGCCGCGACAACTCGCGGCCAACTGTGCGCTGGTGGGCCGGGAAGGCGCAACGCTGCGCCTGGCGCTCGACCCACGCAGTGCGCCGTGGCGTACGCGCGCGCAGGAGGACAAACTGGCGCAGGCGCTGTCGCGCTATTTTGGCAGCGCCATCCGCCTCGAGATCGACGTGCGCGAGAGCGAAGCGGACACACCGGCGCGCTCGATCGAGCGTGCGCAGGCGGAGCGGCGGGCGCAGGCGCGCATCGACTTCGATGCCGATCCGACCGTCGAGGCACTCAAACAGCGTTTCGGTGCAAGCGTGCTGGCGGACACCGTGCGCCCCACCGAACCGGAGCCCTGAGACGATTACCGAGGTACTGTGATGGCCAATATGAACAACTTCGTCAAGCAGGCCCAGGCGCTGCAGGCGAACATGCAGAAGGCTCAGGCGGAAATCGCCCAGCTGGAAGTCACCGGTGAATCCGGTGGCGGCATGGTCAAAGTCGTGATGACCGGCCGCCACGAGGTCAAGCGCGTGCAGATCGAGCCATCGATCGTCGGCGAAGACCGCGAGATGCTCGAGGATCTGATCGCCGCCGCCGTCAATGACGCCGTGCACCGGGTTGAAGGCGCCACGCAGGCCAGGATGGCGGCGGCCATGGGCGGCCTGTCGCTGCCGCCCGGAGTGAAGCTGCCGTTCTGATGCCGCCGGTCCCGCATCGATGAAGCATTCGCCCGCGCTGTCCGCATTGATCGAGGCGCTGCGCACGCTGCCCGGCGTGGGACCCAAGAGCGCGCAGCGCATGGCCTTCCATCTGCTGCAAAGTGGGCGGCCCGGGGCCAAGGCCCTCAGCGTGGCGCTCGAAGCCGCGCTCGCTCGCGTCGGCCATTGTAGCCGCTGCCGCATGTTGACCGAAGGCGCGCTGTGCGGCATCTGCGGCAATCCGCAACGCGATGGCACGCAGATCTGCGTGGTGGAATCGCCGGCCGATGTGGCCGCGATCGAGCAGTCGGGCAGCTATCGCGGCCGCTATTTCGTGCTCATGGGGCGCCTGTCGCCGCTCGACGGTGTGGGACCGGAAGAGCTCGGGGCGCATGAGTTCGAGGCGCTGCTCGCCGAAGATGCCGTGCGCGAGGTGATCCTCGCGACCAATCCGACGGTCGAAGGCGAGGCTACCGCGCATTTCTTCTCCGAGCTGGTGCGGGCGCGCGGCATTGCTGCCAGCCGCATCGCGCACGGCGTGCCCGTGGGTGGCGAACTCGAGTACGTCGACGGCGGAACTCTGGCCCACGCGCTCGCCGGGCGGCACTCGCTCAGCTGAGCTCAGCCGGGCTGCCGCTCAGCGCTCGCGCGAGCCTGAGCGTGGCTGCAGCCGCTCGTACAAGCGGCGCAGCCGCCGGTAACTCTCGTAGCGACGCGCATCGAGTGTCGTGCCGACCGCTGCGCGCACCGCGCACTCCGGCTCGCGCAGGTGACGGCAATCGCCGAAGCGGCAGCCTGCGCCCAAGGCGGCGATGTCCGGAAATCCGAGCGCCGGCGCGTCCAGTCGATCGATGGCCGGGGCGAAATCCCGCACGCCGGGCGAGTCGATGATGGCACCGCCTCCGGGCAGGGGGTAGAGGCGAATCGCACTGGTGGTGTGACGGCCCTCGTCATCGCGCAGCAGAGCGCCGATGCTGGCCGTGCTGTCCGGAACCAGTGCCCGCGACAACGACGATTTGCCGACGCCGGATTGTCCGACCAGCACCGCGGTTTGATCGCGCAGCAGCGCGCGCAGCTCGGTGAGCCCGGTGTGCGTCAGGGTCGAGACCCGCAGCACCGGAAGTCCCAGGCGCTCGTAGGTACGCAGCGCCGTCGCGACCGATTCATCGCAGGGCAATTCGGCCTTGTTCAGAAGCACCGCGGCACCGATGCCGGCGCACTGCGCCGCAGCCAGATAGCGATCGACGATGAAGAAATCCGGCGCCGGCAGCGGCGCGGCCACAATGGCCAGCAGCGTCAGATTGGCGGCAATCAGCTCGCCCTGACCGCGCGCATTGCTGCGGTACAGTGCACCGCTACGCGGCGCGATCGCGGTGATTCGCAGCTCCGCATGACGGGTATCGTGCTCGCACTCGACCTCATCGCCGCAGACCACCTGCGTGTCGCGGCCCGGCGGACGCGCGAGCCATTCTTCGCCGGCGGACGTGCGTACGCGCAGCAGTCGGCCGTGTGCCGCGATCACGCGAGCGTGCAGCCGCGGCGGCGCGTCGGCGCCGGACACGCTGGACTGCCCGGATGCGGAGCGGCCGGTTGTGGTGCGAGGTCGCTGTGACCTTCTGGCGGAAAAGCGCTCGGACATTCCTTGCTATGATGCCTGTTTTCGCGGCTGCGACACCCATGGCCAATCACGAATCCTTGATCTGGATCGACCTCGAGATGACCGGTCTGCTGCCCGACAGCGACCAGATCATCGAGATTGCCACGGTCATCACCGACAAGGATCTGAACGTGATCGCGGAGGGACCGGAACTCGCCATCCATCAGCCCGAAGAAGTGCTGGCTCGCATGGACGCGTGGAACCAGCGCCAGCATGGCGGTTCGGGCCTGATCGCGCGCGTGCGCGCGAGCCGCATGACCACCGCCGAAGCCGAGCGGCAGACATTGCTGTTCCTGAGCACGCATGCGCCGCCCGGCGCATCGCCCATGTGCGGCAACGGCATCTGCCAGGATCGACGTTTCCTTGCACGACTCATGCCGGAGTTGGAGAAATTCTTTCATTATCGTAATCTCGATGTCAGCACGCTCAAGGAATTGGCGCGCCGCTGGATGCCGGGATTGAGCGCGGGCCTGACAAAGCAGTCGGCACACCTGGCGCGCGCCGACATACACGAATCGATCAAAGAACTACGCTACTACCGCGAACGCATGTTCGTGGCATCCTGAAACGAAGCGTCGCCGGCGCCTTGCAGCGGTACCGCATCGCCTGAGAACTACGACACTAATTGGCCTTTTTGCAGCGGAATTAAGCCGCGGGTGCGTGTTATAGTCTTCGCATGTTCTGTGAGACAGACATCAAAGTGTCATGGCGCGCGCGGCCACGCGGCTTCGTCGCCTTGATGGGTCTGTATGAGAGCAACTATCTGCGCTTTCTGCAGCTCGCGGGTGATCCCAAGCACCTCGCCGGCACGCTGGTGTCGCGCGTCGCGGGCGACTGCGAACTGCATCTCGCGGTGCTCGAGCACATGCCCTATACCAGCACATTGACGTTGACGTATCTGATCGACGTCGCGCCGCACGCGCCGCACGAACGGCTGCCGGATCTGCGGTTGCGGGCCTATCACGACGCACGGCTGCTCGAGGCGGAGGCATTCGAAGCGCAACATAAAGCCCGCGGCCAGGGCGTGCGGCCGGGGGAACGTGAACTGCATCAGCGCTGGACGCGCAACATGATGCTAAATAAATGGCTGGAATACTGCGCGGAACGGGGCCATCGCTTCGCGCTGCAGGAGCCAGCCGGGTAGCGGTGGCTGCAGACGTTCGGCCCGAGGGCCGTGCTCATCATGCCGCCACTCATGAAATTGATTCGACAACTCGGATTCCTGCGCCTGGGCCGTGCTGCGTCCACGCCCGAGGTCGATCACGACCGGCTCATGCACCTGTTCCGCAATCGCGCCGAACTCAAGAAGGCGTACAGCGGCGTACAGGATGAGGTGCAGCGCCTCAAGGATCGCATCAAGCAGCAGGAAGGCGCGACTGCGCGCGTGCAGGAAATGCTGCAGGGACTCGAGGGCCGTTTGAGTCAGCCCGAGACGGCGTATCCCACGCTGGTGTTCTATCAGCTGCGCGAGCTCTGGAGCCTGGGCCGAACGCTGCTGACGCAGTTCGTGGCCGAGCTCGCCGAGCAGCAGGAAGAGCGCGAGCGCCGCGCGTTCCTGGCGGATTACAACCGGCGCCAGTTCGACCGCCGGCAGGGCATCGATGCCAATCTGCGGCTGGCGGAGGGACGCGCGGCGGATGCGCGCACGGCCGTGAGCGAGCTCGAACAGCGCCTCCAGAGCCTGCGTCAGTTCTGGCACTACTTCAAGCGCCGCGCGCTGCGCCAACAGCTGCAGCAGGCCAATCTGCACTCGCTCATGTGCGTGCAGGATCTCGACAGCGCACGCACCGCGCGCGCGCAGCTGGACGCCGAAGCGCCGCCGGATTTCGCCGGGCTGTCGATCGAGGCGCGGCGCGCCATCAACCTCGCGGCCGTGGGCTACGCGCAGATCATGTGCGACCGTCTCGCGCCCACGAGCCTGCTCGAACCGGCGCGCGTGGCCGCCGGACGGCGTGAGCCGCCGCGCGACGACTACGGCGATCGCGCGCGTTGCGAGGCGACGATGGCCGAGATTCAGCGCGCGCGCGTAGTGCTCGAGCAGCGCGCGAATTTATCGCCCGAGATCAAGCAGCGGTCCGATCGCCTCGGTGAGCTGGCCAAGTATCGCAACGATGGCGACACGGTGCCCGTGGCCGAGAGCCTGTCGGCCGCGGTGGATGGCTCGCGCGCGCTGAATGACGATATGTGGGAAATCTACCGCGTACTGCTGCGGTAGCGCCGTTCTCAGGGCGTCGCCGTCGTCGCGGCGGCTGCCGAGGCCTGCTGCGCCATCTCGGGGGCAGTGCGCGCGGCCTTGGCAGCGACGCCGTCGGCCATGATATCGGCCGCCTGCGCCAGAATCACATCGGGCTCGTCGGCCACCACGATGTCCTCCACCGACTTCACCGCGGGCAGTCCATCGGCCTGGCGGCGCGCATTTTCCTGACTCAAGCGGGCCTGATCCTGCGCCGCGCGCTCGGCCTGGCGCTTCTTCAGATTCAACGACAGGGTCTTCTCCTGGCGCGAAGCATCGATGCTGCTCAGGCTCGCCAGCAGCCATTGATAGTCCGCGTTGCGCGTGGCGCGATCGGTCTGCTCGGTGGCGAGGATCTGCACCAGCGAGCCCTCGGGCGGTAGTGCGCGAAACGGCACCGTGGCAATTCGATCCCACGGCAGCGCGTGCTCGAGCACGCCTTCGCCGACATCGGCGGCGCTGATCGCGGAGGGCAGCAGAATATCGGGTGTGACGCCGCGCAGCTGCGTGCTCTCGCCGGTAACACGATAGAACTTGCCGATCGTGACCGTGAGCTGTCCTTCGGTCGGCTTCGACGACCAGCGGTCGAGCGGGATCACGCTCTGCACCGTGCCCTTGCCGAAGCTGGTCTGGCCGATGATCAAGCCGCGGTGATAGTCCTGAATCGCGCCGGCGAAAATCTCCGAGGCCGAGGCGCTGGTGCGGTCGATCAACACTGCGAGCGGACCCGAGTAGGCCTGGCCCGGGTCGGGCTCATCGAGCACCTCGAGCTGCCCGGTGGTGTCCTTGAGCTGTACCGAGGGGCCGTGATTGACGAACAGATGCGTGAGTCCGATCGCCTCCGGCAGATAACCGCCGCCGTCGCCGCGCAGGTCGAGCACCAGTCCATCGACGCCGCCGCTGGCGGCAAACTGTTGCAGCAGTCGGCGCACATCGTGCGTGGTGCTGCGGTTCTCGGCTCCGGCCGAACCGCTGTCTTCCATGTCGTTGTAGAAGCTCGGCACCGTGACGATGCCGATCTTGTAGCTGCGGCCGTCACGCTGCAGCGTACGGATTTCCTTCTTGGCCGCCTGGGCTTCGAGCGTCACCTTGTTGCGGGTCAATTGCAGCACTCGTTCGGTGCTGCCCGGCGTCGCGCCGGCGGGCAGCAGCTGCAGCCGTACCACGGTTCCGACCTTGCCGCGGATCAGCTGCACCACGTCGTCGAGCCGCCAGCCGATCACATCGGTGAGGGTGCCGTCGTTGCCCTGAGCCACCGCGGTGATGCGGTCATTGGGTTTGAGCGTGCCGTCCGCCGCGGCGGGGCCGCCCGGCAGAATATTCGTGACCGTGACATAGTCATCATTGAGCTGCAGCGAGGCGCCGATGCCCTCGTAGCTCAGACTCATCTGGATGCGGTACTCCTCGGAGCTGCGCGGCGAGAAGTAGTTCGAGTGCGGATCATACGTGGACGCGTAGGCGTTCATGAGCGCCTCGAACACGTCCCCAGGCGAGATCTTGTCGAGCCGCGCAAGCACGCGCTTGTAGCGCTTGCGCAGCGTGTCGGCGGCGTCGGTCCAGCTCTTGCCGGTCAGCAGCAGTGAGATCGCGTCGTTCTTGACGCGCAGCCGCCAGAGCTCGTTCATCTCGTTCTGATCGACCGGCCAGCCGGCCTTCTCGCGATCGAACTCGAAGCTTTCATCCCGCGTGAAGTCCGGCTCGGTGTCGAGCAGTTTGAGGGCGTATTCCATGCGTTCGCGGTTGCGCTGCTGGAAGACGTAGAACATCAGGTAGGCCGGATCGATCTCACCGGTGTGAATCATGTCGCCGAACTTGAGCCGCCAGCGGTCGAAGCTCGCGACGTCACTGGCGAGAAAGTAACTGTGCTGCGAATCGAGCGCGCTCAGAAACCGTTCGAGCACCTGGGGCGACAGCCGCTCGTCGATCGGGATATGACGATAGTGGTTCTGCTCGAGAATGCCCGCCACGCGCGGTGCCAGCGAACGCTCCTGCGTGGTCGGTGCCACCGCCTGCTCGGGCAGCAGTCCGGTCGCCGCCGGCGCGCCGCTGGAGCCGGCACCTGCGAGCACCAACAGGCACAGGCCGCTGATGGCCAGCGGTGTAAACAGCTTGCGGGCTCTACCGTGCGTGTGCAACATGCCTGCAGTTTGACAGTTTTATTGGTCGGATGGCAGTCACGCCGCAACTCATTTGGGGTTGGGTGGGTATTTCTACAGCCGAGGTATCGTCTGCATGCGTCCCATGGCCGTACTGGTGGGCATCATCATGGGGTCCGCAATCGCTTTGACAGTATCGCTGACGATGAGTGCCATCGTATTTGCGCTGCTGCCCGAATATTCCGCCCGGCTCGCAAGCGAGCGCATGCCGCTGCTCAAGGGACTGCTGTGGGCCTGGAGCCTGACGGCGCTGTCCTCGGCGAGCTTCATCGGTGAGCTGCGCGGCCGCCGCTGGCGCTATGGCACGCAGCTGCTGCTCGCGGCGATGCTGATCGCGCTCGGCTGGATCTACTGGCCCTGACCCCGACCGGCGCGGGTGCGCTCAGGCGCGCCGCCGCCGACCCCAGAGGTCCCGACCGCTCGAACCCTTGTCATACGGGTTGAATCCGGCGCCGCGCTCGTACTTGGCGGCGCGGCCGCTGACCAGCTCCATCTTGACGAGTCTGACCACCTCGTCCAGGCGCTGCGGCGGTGCACCCGGCTTCGACGGCACTGGCGCTGTCGTTGCGGCCGGGGCCGCAATCTCCACTGGTTGAATCTCCACTGTCTGATCCATTTGTAGTCGCCTCGATCCCCTGATATGCGGGTCAAGGATCGCATGCGCCGGGACGCTGGGAGGTCGGTCACAGCGGAACTGTGACCGGCTTCACGCCGCCGAGCGGCGGTCCTCGTTATGTAGCAGCCGGCGCCCGCCGCGCAGCAGCCAGAACAGCAGGTAAGGGCCGGCCGCAATGAACCAGGCTGCCCGCGAGCCGCTCACGAGCCCCTGCAGAAAGTCATGCCATAAAGCGAACAGGTTGCCGCGCGCGTACGGCCCCAGCGCCAGGCGTCCCGCGGCGAAGATGAGGCACGGCATCAGCAGCAGGCCGAGCGCCAGGCAGATCGCCACGGCCAGCAGCTCGCGCCAAAGTCCGCGCGCACTGCGGTAGTACTGCGTCAGGTTGCGCCATTGTTCGCTGATATCAGGCACCAGGGCATAATAGCTGTCAGCATGAAGAAAATCAGAGCGGCCGTCGTTGGCGTGGGCTACCTCGGGCGTTTCCATGCCCAGAAGTACGCGGCACTCGCGGACTGCGAATTGGTCGGCGTGGTCGATGCCGACCCCGAGATCGTGCGGCGAGTGGCGGCCGAAGTCGGCACGCGGGCGCTGGGCGACTTTCGGGAGCTGTTCGACCGGGTCGATGCCGTCAGCGTCGCGACGCCAACGCCGAGTCACGCCGACATAGCGTCCGGCCTGTTGCTGCATGGGGCGCACGTACTGGTCGAGAAACCGATCGCCGAGACCGTGGCGCAGGCACAGCAATTGGTGGATCTGGCGCGGCGGCAGCGACGGGTGCTGCAGGTGGGTCACCTGGAGCGTTTCAATCCCGCGATCCTGGCGGCCGAGCCGATGCTGACGAATCCGCGTTTCATCGAGTGCCATCGGCTTGCTCCGTTCAAGGAGCGCGGCACCGACGTCAACGTGGTACTTGATCTGATGATTCACGACATCGACCTGGTGCAGATGATCGTCGGCAGCCCGGTGGCGTCGCTCGATGCGGTCGGGACACCGGTGTTCTCCCCTGAAATCGACATCGCCAACGCGCGCTTGCGGTTCGAGAACGGCTGCGTTGCCAACGTCACGGCGAGTCGCGTCAGTCTCAAGACCGAGCGCAAGCTGCGCGTCTTCCGGGACGATGCCTATCTGTCGATCGATCTGCAGCAGAAGATCCTGACGGTCATCCGCAAGCGCGCGCCTGGCGCCGGCGCCGGGGAGTTGCCGGTGCACATCGAGGAGCAATCGTTCGCGCAGGGCGACGCGCTCCTGGCCGAGATTCAGGCGTTTCTCGCAGCGATCCGCGGCGAACGGCCGGTCGTGGTCAGCGGCGAGGATGGCGAGCGCGCGCTGCGCACGGCGATTGAGATCAGCGAGCGCGTCGGCGCCTCGAACACGGTGGCCGTACATGCCTGAGTCCGCGCGCCGCGTCACGGTCGCCGCCACGCAGTTCGCCTGCAGCTGGGATCTGCCGGCAAATCTCGAGTGCGCCGAGCGCATGGTGCGCGCCGCCCACGCGCAAGGCGCCCAGGTCATCCTGCTGCAGGAACTGTTCGCGACGCCGTATTTTTGCATTGAGCAGGATGTCAGGTACTTGCAGCTCGCGGATTCCGTGGCCGACAGTCCGCTGCTGCGGCGTTTCGGCGCGCTGGCCGCCGAGCTCGGCGTGGTGTTGCCGATCAGCTTCTTCGAGCGCGCTGGCAATGCCTATTTCAATTCGATGGCGATGTTCGATGCCGACGGACGGCGGCTCGGCATCTATCGCAAGTCGCATATCCCGAACGGTCCGGGCTACCAGGAGAAATTCTACTTCAGCCCAGGTGACACGGGTTTCCGCGTCTGGCAGACCCGATTCGGCTGCATCGGCGTCGGCATCTGCTGGGATCAGTGGTTTCCCGAGAGCGCGCGCGTGATGGCCTTGCAGGGTGCGGAGCTGCTGCTCTATCCGACCGCAATCGGCAGCGAGCCGCCACCGGCGCCGCCGCTCGATTCGCGCCGCCACTGGCAGCGAACGCAACAGGGACACGCGGCGGCGAACCTGATGCCGCTGATCGCGAGCAATCGCGTCGGCGTCGAGCATGCGCAGCAGAATCCGCAGCTGCAGATCCGCTTTTACGGTTCATCCTTCATCGCTGATGGCGGCGGCGCACTGGTCGCCGAGGCCGATCAGCAGAGCGAGATGCTGATCACCGCCAGCTTCGATCTCGATGAGCTCAAGGCGGCGCGCGACAACTGGTTCGTGTTCCGGGACCGCCGGCCGGAGCTCTACCGCCCGCTGGGCAGTCTCAGTGGTCGAATTCAGGCCGAATGAGTGGTCGCTCGATTCATTTGCAGTGCGAACAGTAACGAAAATATACT
This sequence comes from Steroidobacteraceae bacterium, assembly GCA_036008365.1. Lineage (GTDB taxonomy): Bacteria > Pseudomonadota > Gammaproteobacteria > Steroidobacterales > Steroidobacteraceae > FEN-1191. The sequence continues at coordinate 11,450 of DASYNV010000071.1, forward strand.
GATACCCGTTCGTCGAAATCCGGGAAGTCGGTACCGCATGGAACCAGCAGGCAGCAACGCCGCCGCGCGCGCGCGCGCCAAACGCTTAGGTCAGCCACGGCGTGAACGCGCCGCTGGCGCCAAGGTCGAGCTGGGCATTTTGCCGCGGCTCCTCGGCTATAACCTGCGCCGTGCGCACCAGCTGTCGTGGCGGACTTATGTCAGCTTCATCGGCGAGAGCAAGATCCGGCCGGGCCTGTTCAGCCTGCTGATACTGACCCGCTCCAATCCCGGCATCGCGCAGATCGAGCTCGGCACCCATCTGGGCGTCGACAAGGCCAGCATCGTGGCGCTGCTCGACCGGCTCGAGCGCGCTGGCCTGATCGAGCGCCGGCGCTCGACCCG
>DASYNV010000072.1:0-10102 GCA_036008365.1 Steroidobacteraceae bacterium
GATGGCGCTGATCGGCCAGCCGGCGGCGCAGGCAGCGCGCAAGAGCGATCCGGACAAGCTGCCCAGCGTTCGCGTGCAGGATCTGCACTACGGCGAAGTGCTGTTCCAGTTCTATTCCGGACAGGAGTTGCAGGCGCTCACGGAGCTCGAAGCCTTCAGTGAATGGCAGCGCATGCCGCACCATGCCCATGATGCCGACCTGCTTGCGGGCGGTCTGTACCTCGAGCTCGGCATGCACAACGAGGCCGGCGTGCGCTTCGAGCGGCTGCTGACCAACGACATCCCGGTGGGCGTGCGCAATCACGCCTGGTTCTATCTGGCCAAGATCTGGTACCAGCGCGGGTACTACGATCGCGCGGTGCAGGCCGTCGGCCACATACAGGGCCAGTTGCCCGAGGAGCTCGAGGCCGAGCGGGTGCATCTGCTGGTCAATGCTCTGATGCGCCAGCAGCGCTACGACGATGCGATTGTGCTGCTGCGCGGCTACCACGGTACTTCGGTCTGGATGGCCTATGCGGGGTTCAACCTGGGGGTAGCGCTGGTGCGGGCCAACCGGCTCGCCGAGGCCGATCCGATTCTGACCTCCGTCGGCACGCTGACTACGCGCAGCGATGAGCTGCTCAACCTGCGCGACAAAGCAAACTTGGCGCTGGGTTTTGCCTATCTGCAGGCCAACCAGAACGACCGGGCCCGGGTTGCACTCGAGCGCGTGCGCCTGAGCGGTCCGTACTCGAGCCGTGCGCTGCTCGGTGACGGCTGGGCGCGTGCCGCGCTCGGCGACTATCGCGGCGCGCTGTCACCATGGCTCGAGCTGCGTAAACGCAGTCTGCTCGACGCGGCCGTGCAGGAGTCTTACCTGGCGGTGCCCTATGCCTACGGCAAGCTCAACGCCGGCGCCCAGTCGGCCGAGTATTACGAGAGCGCGCTGAGCTCCTATGCCGAGGAGTCCAATCACCTCGACGCGGCCATCGCGCATATCCACGAAGGCCACATGCTCGATGACCTCCTGGGAGAGGACCAGGACGCGCGCTACGGCTGGTATTGGCAGCTCAAGGCACTGCCCGATTCACCGCAATCGCGCTACCTCTACACCCTGCTGGCCGACAACGATTTTCAGGCAGGACTCAAGAACTATCGGGACATCGCCTACCTTTCGGGCACGCTGCGCCACTGGGACGAGAGCATGGAGGCCTTTGCGGCCATGATCGACACGCGGCAGCGGGCCTTCGCCGAGCGTCTGCCGCGAGTGGAGGCGTTGCTGGCGGGCGATCAGCTCGGCACGATGCGCGGCGCGCGGGCCAACGTCGGCGCGCAGCTCGATGCCGTCGAGACCGGCAACGACGTGGCTGCGCTCGGCACGCGCACCGAGCGCGAACAATGGGGACAGATCGGCCAGCTCGAGGAAGAGATCACCGCTGCGCCGACGGGGTCCGAGCGCGAGCAGGAGCGCGACAAGCTGCGTCTCATCAGAGGCGCGTTGTACTGGCGTCTCGATGCCGATTTCAAGGCCCGCGTCTATCAGGAGCGGCGCGCGCTGCGCCAGATCGATGCCGCGCTCGAAGAACTGCAGAACCGCTGGGTGCGCCTACAGCAGGCGCGCGAGACCGTGCTCAGCAGTACCGGAGAATTTGCCGCCCGCATCGCGGCACTGGCGGCGCGCGTACAGGCCATGCGCGAGCGGCTGGCGCAGGCCGCCGAGCAACAGAATCAGTATCTCGAGAGCGCCGCCGAGTCGGAGCTGGGCGCGCAGAGAGACCGGCTCGACTCCTACGCACTGCAGGCGCGCTTTGCGCTCGCCGATATCTACGATCGGGCGACCGATGACGCGAACGGCGGCGCACCGCCGGCCGCAGCGCCGGCCCCGGCGCCCGCGCCGGAACCGGGGGCGCCATGAGGCGACCCTTCCGCGTCGCACTGGCGTTGCCCTGCGTGGCGCTGCTCGCGGCGCTGCCGCCTGCCATGGCCGCCAAGAATCCGGCACCGTCGGCGCCGACGATCGGCGATCTCAACTCGAAATCGGTCGATGTCAATCCGGCGCCGGCCAAGAGCGGCGGTCCCGCCAAGGCGATGGAGAACTATCGTGAATTCCTGAAGCTGCAGAACGCCGACCCGCGCCTGCGGGCCGAAGCGCTGCGGCGGCTGGGCGATCTGAATCTCGAATCCGGCGAGCTCGAGCGCATGGCCAACGAGGTTACGCAGCTCGACCTGCAGGGCGCCGAGGCCATCCGGCTGTATTCCACACTGCTCAAGGCGTACCCGAACTACCCGCGTAACGACCAAGTGCTTTATCAGCTGGCGCGCGCGTATGAGACCACAGGCCAACCGGCGCAGGCGCTCTCGACGCTCGATACCATCGCGACGCGCTATCCCAAGGGCCGCGACACCGCCGAAGTGCAGTTTCGTCGCGGCGAAATCCTGTTCTCCAATCATCGCTATGCGGAAGCCCAGGTTGCGTACGAAGCGGTGCTGGCGCGTGGCCCCGGCGGCTCGACCTTCTACGCGCAGAGTCTCTACAAGCACGGCTGGTCGCAGTTCAAGCAGGGCATGAACGAGGACAGCCTCACGTCATTCGCCGATCTGCTCGACTTGACGCTGACCGATCCGAACAACAGCGCGCGCATGCGACCCTGGGAGTCACTCGGCCGCGCCGATCGCGAGTTGGTGGAAGACACGCTGCGGGTGATGAGCATTACGTTCACCTACCTCGACGGCGCCAAGTCGCTCGACGACTTGGTCGCGCGCCGCGGCAAGATCCCCTACGCCTGGAGGCTGTACTCGCGTCTGGGCGATCTGTATGTGGAAAAGCAGCGCTTCCAGGACGCGGCCGCGACCTATCGCGCGTTCGTGAGCCGCGACCCGGTCGACGAGCACGCGCCGGGGCTCTCGATGGCTGCGATCGAGGCCTACCGCAAGGGCGGCTTCGCCGAGCTGATGTTGCAGGGCAAGCTCGAATACGCACAGCGCTACGGATTCGACGCACCGTTCTGGAAGGGGCGGCAACACAGCGACTACGCCCAAGTGGTCGCGGAGCTCAAGACCAATCTGAAGGACGTGGCGCAGTATTACCATGCCACTGCACAGAAGACCAAGAAGCCGGAGGATTATGCCGCGGCGGCGCAGTGGTATCGCAGCTACCTGAGCTCTTTCCCCGACGATCCGGACTCCGCCGCTACCCACTACCTGCTGGCCGATGCGCTGTTCGAGAGCCACCAGTACCTCGATGCGGCCGGCGAATACGAGCAAACCGCCTACGGTTATCCGCGCAACGAGCGTTCGGCGGAAGCCGCGCATGCGGCACTGGTGTCTTACCAGAAGTACGAAGACACGCTGGCGCCGGATGCGCGCGGCAGCGTGCACCAGCGTGCGACCGATGCGGGCCTGAAATTTGCGCAGAGCTTTCCCGAACATCCGGAGAGCGCCGTGGTGCTCACGCACGCCGCCCAGGACCTCTATGCGGCCGGCGATCAGCCGCGCGCCGCGCAGGCGGCGCAGGCGCTGCTCGCGCGCGTGCCGCCCGTGAGCGCCGCGCAGCAGCGCATTGCCTGGACCATCGTCGGCCAGGTGAGCTTCAACCAGGGCGAGTTCGCGAGTGCCGAGAACGCTTTCACCCACGCGCTCGCGGTCGCGGGGCCGAAGGATCCGGAGCGTGCCGACATTACCGAACGTCTGGCGGCCTCGGTGTACAAGCAGGCCGATGCCAAGCGCACCGCCGGCGATCAAGCCGGCGCGGCACAGGATTTCCTGCGCGTCGGACGGGTCGCGGCCGGGTCTAAGATCACGGCCACCTCGCAATACGATGCGGCGGCCGCGCTGATCACAGCCGGGCAGTGGGATCAGGCCATCGCGGTGCTCGAAGCCTATCGGCGTGACTATCCGAAGAGCGAGTACGCCGCCGACATCGAGCGCAAGCTCGCGGTCGCCTACGATCAGGGCGGGCATTCGGCCCAGGCGGCCGCGCAATACGAGCGCATCGCCGGCAATCCGCAGGAAGATCGCGCGGTGGTGCGCGAGGCGACCATCAAGGCGGCGGACCTGTATGCGAAGTCCGGCGATAGCGCGCGCAGCACCGCTATGCTCGAGCGCCTGGTGCGCGACTACCCGACTCCGGTGGCCGATGCGATCGAGGTGCGGCAGCGGCTGCTCGATGCGGCGATCAAATCGGGCAACACCGAGCGGCGGCGCTACTGGGAGCACGAGATCGTCAAGGCCGATGCCGGCGCCGGCAGCGGACGCACCGAGCGCACCAAGTACCTCGCCGCACGCGCGCAGCTGGTGCTGGCCGAACCTGCGCGTGACGCATTCCGTTCGGTACGGCTGATCGCGCCGCTCAAACAGACGCTCGGCGCCAAGAAGAAAGCGATGGAGGCGGCCATTGCCGCTTACAAACAAGTGGCCGAGTATCAGGTTGCCGAGACCACTACGGCCGCGACTGTCGAGACCGCGGAACTCTATCGGGAACTGGCACACGATCTCATGGCCTCCGAGCGTCCGAAAAAGCTGTCCGCGGATGAACGCGAGCAATACGACACGCTGCTCGAGGAGCAGGCGTTTCCATTCGAAGAGCAGGCCATTTCGATCTATGAACTCAACGCCAAGCGCGCTCCCGAAGGTGTGTACGACGAATCGGTGCGCAAGAGCTTCGATGCGCTCGCCAAGCTCAAGCCGGCCCGCTATGGCAAGGTCGAGCTCAGCGAGGGCTGGATCGCGACGCTGGCCGCGCCTGCCGGCGGCAATGCGCCGAGCCTCGAGGCACAAATGGACTACGAACGCGCGACGGCGCTCGCCCGCGGCGGCGAGCTGTCCGACGCGCAGCTCGAGCTGCAGCAGCTCGAAGTGCAGTACCCGGGCTACTCGGCTCCCGCAATCGATCTGGGGCTGGTGGCGCGCGCGCAGGACCGACTGGCCGACTCCGAAGCGGCGCTGCGCCGTGCGACCACGCTCGAGCCCGGCAATGCCACGGCCTGGAGCGAGCTCGGCGTGACACTGCGCCAGGAAGGTAAATTCAGCGACGCCAAAGCCGCCTATGGCCAGGCGATCAGCAGCGACGGCAACTACGCGCCGGAGCATCGCAACCTCGGCGTGCTGCTCGATCTGTACCTCGACGATCCCACCGCGGCGCTACCGGAATTCGAACGCTACAAGGAGCTCTCCGGCGAGGACAAGCCGGTCGCCGGCTGGATCGCGGAACTTCGCGCGCGCATGGGAATCAAGGCCGTGCCGCCTGCCGATGCGGCGCCGGCGCCGCCGCCGGAAACACCGGCCAGCGCCGCCCCGGTGGCGTCCGACAACAACGGAGGAACCACGTGAAGGCATGCCGCACTGCACTTGCCGCGATGCTGCTCATCATGGGCGCAGGTTTTCGGGCCGCTGCCCAGACGCCGGATCTCGAACCGGGCGTGCAAACCTCGCCCGCATCTGCCCAGGCAGTTCCGTCGTCACAGCCGCAGCCGCAGCGGAAGCCCGAGCGGCAACCCGCGGCCAGCGCTGCTGCCGCGGCGCTGCCGGCGCCGAAACCCGCGACGGGGCCGGCGGCACAGACTGCCGGAAAGGCTGGACCGAAGTCGCAAGATCGGATCGAGCTCGATACGACGCAGATCAGCGGTAATCGTGAATTGCCGAAGGTCATGTACGTAGTGCCGTGGCGCAGGGCAGATCCGGGCGAGTTCGCCGGACGCCCGCCCAACAGCCTGCTCGATGAGGCCCTGACGCCGGTGGACCGTGAGGTCTTCCTCAGGCAGAACCGCTACTACGCGGCGCTGGAGGCGGGTCCGGCGGCCTCAGGTACACCCGCGTCGCAAACTTCCTCGGGCAGCGCGAATCCCAAGGCGTCGGAGTCCAAGGATGAGAAGTAGGTCGCGGTATTACCCGATTGCGTCACCTTAGTTTGATGAACTCGGTGGATCATAGCGTTCAGGAATGGGAGTCAGCATGTTCAGTAACATAGTTAGATTTTTCCAGGGTGGCGGCGAGATGATGTATCCGATCGCCATAGTGCTGGTCGCCGGTGTGGCGATCGCGCTCGAGCGATTCATCTATCTCACGCAGGTGCAGTTGCGCAACCGCGGACTGTGGAATGAGCTCGTGCCGTACCTGCAGCGCGGCGATTTTCGCCAGGCGGTGCAGCTGACCTCGAAGTCATCGGGGGCGCTCGGCCAGATCCTGAGCTACGGTCTGGCCCGCATCTCCTCCGCGCGCAATCGCGATGACATCGAGAAGGCCATGGAGGAGAGCCTCATGGATGTGGTGCCGCGACTCGAGAAGCGCACGCACTACATCGCGACCTTTGCCAACCTCGCCACGCTGCTCGGGCTGCTCGGCACGGTCATCGGTCTGATCAACGCCTTTGCGGCAGTGGCCACGGTGAACCCGGCCGAGAAAGCCAATCTGCTGTCGGCGAGCATCTCGGTGGCCATGAACTGCACCGCATTCGGCCTCATGAGCGCGGTGCCGCTGCTGCTGATCCACGCTTGGCTGCAGACCAAGACCACCGATACCATCGACAGCCTCGAGATGGCGTCGGTTAAATTCCTGAATGCCGTGACCGAGCGGCAGGCGCAGCCGGCGCCGGCCGCGGCCTGAGACTTCCACCAGTCCGCAGGGAACACGCATGGCGCGTCGGTCATATCAGGTCCGCAAACTGCTGCGGCACAACCGCAAGCCGGCCGAGCTGCTGCTCGTGCCGATGATCGACATTTTTACCGTGCTGGTAACGTTTCTGCTCATGACCGCGGTGTTCTCCCGCACCGTGATCCTGGAGCTGAAGCTGCCGCCGGCGAATGCCGAGTTCACGCCGCCACCGCCCGGACTGCAGCTCGAGATCGTGGTGCGCAGGGACGCGCTGCTGGTCGACGACCGCAACTCCGGGCCGCTGGCGAGCTTTCCAAACCACGACAGCGCATATGACTACGACGCGCTGTCGAAGTATCTGCAGCTGGTCAAAGTGAAGTTCCCGGACAAGACCGATGCCACGGTGCTGCTCGAGCCGGATATCCCGTACGACGTGGTCGTGCAGGTCATGGATCGCACGCGCGTGCTTGAAGTCAACGCCGGTCTCGACGTGGTGCAGTATGAGCTGTTCCCGGACGTCTCGCTCGGCGATGCGCCGGCGGCCGGCCCCGACGTGAATGGCAATGGCGGCGGCGCTGCGGCCCCCGGCGGTACGCCGATGCCCGTTGCACCTGCCCCGGCCGGCAAATCGTGAGGCGAGCGCTACCATGAGCATGTCGCGACGAGCCCGATTCATGCTGCAGCACCAGCTGCGCCATCGAGTCGAGGGTCAACTGAATCTGATTCCGATGATCGACATCCTGTCGGTCATGGTGTCGTTCCTGCTGGTGTACTCGACCAACGTCGAAGTCGTGCAGAACAGTAAGGGCATCGAGATTCCGCAATCGATCTCCGAGCGCCAGCCGCGCACCACCGTGGTGGTGATGCTGACCAAGGAAGACATGTTCGTACAGGGTGAGCGCGTCGCATCGATGGCCGACATACAGGCGACGCAGGGCGACATCATCGAGCCGCTGCGAGCGGCGCTCAAGCGCCCGACTCTGGTCGGGCAGCAAACCTCCGAAGAGGATCTGGCCGAGCGCGAGATCACCGTCATGGGCGACAAGTCGTTGCCATACGACGTGTTGAAGAAAGTCATGCGCACCTGTACCGATGCGGACTATGGACGCATCTCGCTGGCGGTGCTCGAGAAGGACAAGCCCGTGCCGGCGGGCGCCGTGAGCGGATCGTAAATCCGGAGAACAACGGAATGCAGCTGTCGGAGTACTATCGCGAATACACGCTGGCCTGGGAGGTCGATCCCGAGGAGCGGCGCCGATTCTGGCGGCTCATGGGCGGTGGCCTGCTGCTGGTGCTGCTGCTCGGCGTGGTGTTGCCGCTGATCCATCTGCCAAATGAGACGCCGTCGCTCGAGGCGGTGCCCGAGAGGTTGGCGCGGCTCATGGTGGAAGAGAAGCCGAAGCCACCGCCGCCGCCACCGCCGGTCGAGCTGCCCAAACCGAAGCCGGAAACCAAGCCGGTCCCGGTGCCGAAACCTGTGGACCGTGCGGCCGAGGCGCGCAAGAAGGCGCAGCAATCGGGCCTGCTCAAGCTCAAGGACGAATTGGCGGATCTCCGGCAGAACATCGATCTCACCCCGCTCGGGCAGACCAAGAATCTTCAGGGTGCGGTCGGCCAGGACAGCCACGCCGAGCGCTCGCTGATCGCGTCGAAGGCAGGCTCGGGTTCGGCCGGGATCACCACCGCCAACGCCAGCCGCGGCTTCGGCAGCGGCGCCGGTTCGCTGACCGGTCATGACACCACGGCCGTCAGCTCGCGCATCGCTGCCGCGTCGGGGTCCGGCAACCTCGCCAAGGGCGGCAGCGGCAAGCCCTCGCGCAGCGAGGAGGAAATCGCGCTGGTATTCGACAGTAACAAGGGCGCCATCTATGCGCTCTACGGCCGGGCGCTGCGCGATCAACCCGAGCTGCAGGGAAAACTGGTGCTCGAGTTCACGATCTCGCCCGCCGGCGAAGTCACCGAGTGCCACGTGGTCTCGAGTGAACTCAAGAATCCGGATCTGGAGAAGAAGATCGTGGCGCGCGTGAAGCTGTTTCGATTCGCAGCGAAGGATGTCGCTACGATCACCACGACCAAGCCGATCGAGTTCGTGCCGACTGCCTGAGGCCGTATCGCCGTGAATCTGCAGTCCGAAATCGATTACTTCAGCGACCTGGACCCGGTAGACCAGGCGCGGCTGCTGGCCGTGTTCCTGCATGAACTGTCGGTTGAGGCGCGCAGCACCTACGGCGTCACGGCCGAACAGGTGCATGACGGCGCGCACCTGCGGTTCGTGAACGAAATCGTCTGCCGCCTGGCGCGCTTCATCGAGCAACTGCTCGCCGACGATCAGACGCGTCCGGCCGACGATGTGGTCATGAGAATGCTGCTGTCGTCGCGCGCGGATCAGGGCGCCGAGCGCCTGGTCATGAATGCCTACCGGCGCGCGATGCACGGCTTCGATCGCTACGATGCCACGGTAACGATGGACAAATAAGGGCGGCGAGCCGTAACGTCGCGGCGTGCCCGTCGCATCTCTCGGCCAGGTTCTGATCCTGCTGACGGCCTCGGTGCTGCTGGTGACTGCCGGCAGACGCATCGGCCTGCCGCCGCTGCTCGGCTATGTAGTCGTCGGCATACTGCTCGGTCCGTTCGCATTCGCCCTGTTGCCGAATGGGCCGCAGACCCAGGCCATGGCCGAGATCGGCGTCGTGTTCCTGCTGTTCACGCTCGGGCTCGAATTCTCCTTTCCGCGAATGGTCGCGATGCGCCGCGAGGTGTTCGGACTCGGCAGTGCGCAGACCCTCGTGGTCGGCGGCACCGGAGCGGTCGTGGCGCACCTTGCGGGCTCGAGCTGGCCGAGTGCCGCGGTGCTCGGTGGGGCGCTGTCGATGTGCTCGACCGCCATCGTACTCAAGCAGCTCGGCGATCAGGAAGAACTCAATCGCACTCACGGCCGATTGTCCTTCGCGGTGCTGCTATTCCAGGACCTGGCCTTCGTGCCGCTGCTGGCCCTCGCCGGTGTGCTCGCGACCGGCGGCGAGCACTTCAGCGCGGCCGCGGTCTGGGAACTGGTGGTGCTGGGGACGTTCGCACTGGTCGCGGTGCTGGCGATCGGCCGCTGGGTGCTGCGGCCGCTGTTATTCGTCATCGCGCACAGTCGCGTGAGGGAAGTGTTTACGCTGGCAGCGCTGCTCATCGTGTTGCTGTCGGCCTGGATCACGCAGCGGCTCGGGCTGTCGATGGCCCTGGGGGCGTTCCTCGCCGGCATGATGTTCGCCGAGACCGAGTACCGTCATCAGATCGAGGCGGTGATCAGCCCGTTCCGCGAGCTGTTGCTGGGACTGTTCTTCATATCGGTCGGCATGCTGTTGAATCTGAAGCTGCTGTATGCGCAGTTTCTGACGATCTTCGGCCTGCTGGCGCTCATGGTGTGTGCCAAGGCACTGCTGTCGGCACTTACGATCCGATTCTTCGTGCCGAGCAACTTCAAGGCGTTGCGGACCGGCCTGGTGCTCGCGGGCGGCGGCGAATTCGGCGTGGCGCTGCTGACGCT
>DASYNV010000073.1:0-3824 GCA_036008365.1 Steroidobacteraceae bacterium
CACAAAATCGAACCACTGGTAGCGCAGCTCGCGCAGATCGAGCAGCGCCACGGGATCCATCTGGTAGCCGCGCAGCACCGCGAGTGGCGCGCGGTTCATGGCGCCGTCATCGTACGGACCCACGATCAGTGTGTGATCGGCATTCGGATTGAAATGGTTGTGCTGCGTGAAGTAGTACAGCGCGCCAGGCAGATCGCCACCGTAGTAGCCCGCAGTGGTCAGGACCGGAATATTGATGCGCGCGAACTCCTCGCGGTACGGCACCAGCGACTGCCAGTACGCATCGTAGCTTGGATGGTGCAGCCATTTGTGAAAGAAGCGATTCGGCTTGCCGTCGGTACGGTCGAACTCGAAGTAGGATTTGCCGCTGCCGTACCAGTTCTCCTCGAGCTCGCGCCAGCGGGCATCGTTGTAGGTATCGTCCCAGCCCTTGTTGTTGGTGACGTTGTAGGCCCAACGGTACGCGACATTCCGAAAGATGCCGTTGCGCATCGGAAAATCGACGCCCGGAGCATTCGGGCTCGAAGCCGCGATCGCCTTGAGCGCGGACGGCAGACGCTTGGCCGCGGCCCACTGCGTGAAGCCACTGTAGCTGACGCCGTACATGCCGACGCGGCCGTCGCTCCAGGACTGCCTGGCCACCCACTCGATCACGGTCCGTGCATCGCCGCCGTCATTCTCGAACGGCACCACTCGATAGTCGCTCTGCGGTGTCTCGCGCGTGTAGGCCACGACACCGACGTAACCGTGCGCGGCACACTCCTTGGCATAGTTGATCGAGTTCACGTAGATCGTGAACTCGAGCAGCGCCGGCAACGGCTTGGTCGAGTCCCTCGGGCGTACCAGCATTGCCCTGATGCTGGCACCGTCCTTGGTCTTGATGACCACGTGTTCGTCGGCGACATAGCGCCGTTGCTCGTCTGCGCTGTCGAGCGCGGCGATCAGCGGGGCATAACTGCGCGCAGTCTCGTACGCCAGATAGGTGCGCACCAGCTCGACGGCATCCGGCACCGAGATGGCATCCTGGCCGCGTCGCTGATCGAACGCATGCTGCAGGGCATCCTTGAGCCCAGAGAGCGGTGGTGGATGCCACTGGGTCACGTAATAGGCGTTCGGATCGCTGATCTTCGCCAGCGTGTCGCGAAAAGCCTGCTCGAAGGCCTGCGCAAACGGCACTTTGACGCGCGCTTCGGCCGCCTTGGCGTCGGCGTAGATATCGACCAGCGTCGCGCGCCCGTCGAATCGATCCGGTTCCGCGGCGAGCCGTCGCTCGCGCAGCGTCTGCCGGGTTCCATTGGCCGCATCGTAGGTGCCAGCGACCAGCTGCAGCGCGGACAGGCCCGTCAGATAGCGCTCGGGATTGTCTTCCTGGTAGACCGGCAGCACCCGCTCTGCCAGATCGCGCATCACTCCCGGCGCCGACGGGTCATCGGCTCGCGCGGGCGCTGTGAAATCGAGCTGCTGTGCGCCGGCCCGGGAGAGCGGCAGCAGACACAGCGCCAGAAGCCACGCGAGTGCTGCGGTCTTCATGGCTTGACGCTGGTCGATGCCTGCTGGGAGATCGAGTCCCTGGCGTCCGGCCCACTGTGTGCGCCGACGGGCTTCACGGGCGACTTGATCAGATGCAGCACGCGCGAGAAAAACGGATCGCGCGCCTCCGTGGCCTTGCCGATGTTGATGACGGTGGTGTGCGCCAGCTCCTGGTTGAAGACGTCGCAGACGCGATCGCGGGCCTCGTCATCGAGCGATCCGATCGTATCGTCGATGAGAACCCATGGAGGCGCCTGCAGTTGAATGCGCGCGAACGCCAGCGCCAGTTGCTCGTCCTGGCTCAGATCGCGATCCCAGCGGCGGATCTCATCGAGCAGCGGCTTCAGACGCCCCAGTCCCAGCCGATCGAGCGCGCTCGCAAAGGCGTCCGAGCCAAACTTGTCCGCCTCGAAAGGGTACGCCAGCACTTCCCGCAACGTGCCGCGCGGCAGATAGGGCGTACCTCGGGGCAGATAGAAAATCGTCTCATCCTTCGGTCGCGTGACGCGACCCGAGCCCCAGGGCCAGAGTCCCGCGAGCGCGCGAAACAGCAGCGTCTTGCCGGTACCGGGGGCACCAACGATCAGCACGCGCTCTCCGGCACGCAGCACGACGCTGCGCTCCTTGAGCATGTCGCCGCCATCGGGCGAGGCAATCTCGAGCGCGTCGATGCTGATCGTCCCGGCATCGCCATCGTCATAGCTGATGCTGCTCTCGAAGTCGCGCATTTCGGCCGCGGTGGTCAGCGCCTGGCGGAAGCTCGCGACCCGCAGCAGCGTGGCGCGCCAGTCGGCGATGGTGCTGAAATTGTCGACGAACCAGCGCAATGACGATTGCGCCTGGGTGAAGGCGGCCGCCGCCATCATGAGGCCGCCGAAGGTGATCTTGCCGGTGAAGTAAAGCGGTGCCGCCACGAGGATCGGCGCCACGGTGGTGATCCAACCGAAGCCGGCGGTGATCCAGGTCAGGTTGGTCAGACCGGTCACGAGCCGGCGCGTCGCGGCCAGCACGTTGTTCAGGTGCATTTCGACCCGCCGCCGCTCGTCCTCCTCGCCGCCCGCCAGCGAAATGCCGTCCAGATGCTCATTGATGCGCACCAGCGAAAAGCGCAGATCGGCCTCGCGAGCGTAGCGTTCGGCGTTGCGATTGATCAGGTTGCCGCCGACCCAGTAGCTCGCCAGCGAGCCGGCACTGGCGTAGATCACGGCCGCCCAGAGCATGAAGCCCGGAACGGCGTAGTCATGGTGCGCGATCCGAAAGCTGAACGTGCTCGACAGCACCCACAGCACCCCGGCGAAACTGCCGAACAGGATCGCGGCCTGCAGCAGACCCGTGCCGAGATCCGCCGACAGCTCGCAGAGCTTGCGCGCATCTTCGTGAATGCGCTGGTCCGGATTGACGCCCATGGGCCCGGCATGCGCCAGCCAGAAGGCACGACGCGGCAGCAGCCAATCCTTGATGAGATCCTGCGTCAGCCCCTGGCGCAGTTTGACCTTGAGCGTTTCCACGAGCCAGCGCTGCGCCACGTTGAGCACCAGCAGCACGGCCGCGATCACGAAGAACACGCCGAGCTGGAACAGGAAATCACGCACATCGCGGCGCGACAGCGCATCGAAGAACGGCTTGTTCCAGCGGTTGAGCCGGACCTGCGCAAACGCGGTCGCAATGATCACGACGGTGACGGCAATCACCAGCAGCAGCAGTGCCTTGCCGACCGGTGATTGCCGCAGCGCCCGCAGGATCATGCGGACCTGGCGGATCAGGCCGGCATCGGTGTACTCGTCAGCGTCCGCGGCTTTTCTTTTCGGATCTGCCATCGCACTTCAGGGCGGCGTGGCCACGCCGATCACGGCGCGGCGCGCGCTGATGCAGGATATGAAGCAAGCATAGCTCCACGCCAGATGCCTGGCCGAAGTCTGCGCGCCGGTACGCTGATCGAACTGCTCCGACATATCTCCGTTCTGCGGCGTATAGGCCCGGACCGTTTCGAGATACGCGTCTCCCCGCCGGTACCACGCCGCGCCATCGTTGCCGACCGCCGCGGCGCGGAAACAGAACTCAGCCGCACCGAGCGTCGAGAAATAGTATGCGCCGCCGGAATAATAGACATCCCCGGCGTAACGCCCCATGGCCGGTGCCCGCTGCGGCGGTCGGCCCTGATTGATCTCGTAAGCGGCATCGAACAGCGCTTCGAGCCGCGCGAGCGTGGCGTGCATGCGCGGATCCTGCGCCGAGTGCGCGCCCGTCTGATTCGCATGGATCGCGGCCAGAATCACTGCGATGTCGAGCTCCTT
>DASYNV010000074.1:0-7497 GCA_036008365.1 Steroidobacteraceae bacterium
CGATCCAGGTCTCGTACCCGAACGACCAGGATATACGCCGCGCACGCCACCAGCATGTCGACCCGGGCGGATCGATCATGCTGCATGGGCTGCCCAATAGCCTGCGGCATCCACCCGAGTACTACGCTCAATCGGATTGGACCGATGGATGCATCGCCATGTCCGATTCGGATATGGTCGAGCTGTGGATGATGACGCAGGACAATACGCCGATCGATATACGCCCTTGAGTACAGTGCCGGCTCGCGGGGCAGCGGCGGGGCTCGAGACCGCCGTCGTGGTGGCCGAATCGGTCGATGCCCGAGTGGCTCCGCGCGGCAGTCTCGAGAACCTGTCCCAGGCCGAGATCGCCAAGCTGCTCGATACCAGCCAGACCGGTCTGTACCAGCTGTTCCGCAACTGCGCGCTCGCAGTGCTCAATTCCGGCAGCGATGAGGACAACGCCAAGGCGATCTTCGAGCGCTATCGCAACTTCGAGGTGCAGATCGTGCAGCATGCCTGGGGCATCAAGCTGCAGATCCGCAATGCGCCGGCCGCGGCCTTCGTCGACGGCGAGATGATCCATGGCATCAAGGAACATCTGTTCGCGGTGCTGCGCGACGTGATCTACACCGCCAACGAGATTCTTAGCGTCGGCCGCCTTGACGCGCGTGATCCGGCTTCGATCACCAATGCGGTGTTCAACATCCTGCGTAACGCGCGCGTGCTCGACCACAAGTCGCGGCCGAATCTCGTGGTTTGCTGGGGTGGGCACTCGATCGGCGATGCCGAATATCGCTACGCCAAGCGCGTCGGCTACGAGCTCGGGCTGCGGGCGCTCGATGTCTGTACCGGCTGCGGCCCCGGCGCCATGAAGGCGCCGATGAAGGGTGCGGGCGTCGGCCATGCCAAGCAGCGCATCAGCCATGGACGCTTCATCGGCCTGACCGAGCCCGGCATCATCGCCGCCGAGCCGCCCAACGCCATCGTCAATCAGCTCGTGATCATGCCGGACATCGAAAAACGCCTCGAGGCGTTCGTACGGCTGGCGCACGGCATCGTCGTGCTGCCGGGAGGCGCCGGTACCGCGGAGGAGATCCTGTATCTGCTCGGCGTGCTGCTCGATCCGGCCAATGCCGCGCAGCAATTGCCGGTGGTACTGACCGGACCCGCCTCGAGCGCCGGCTATTTCGAGCAGATCGCGCACTTCATCGAAGGCACGCTCGGCGCGCAGGCGCTGACGCGGCTCAGGGTCATCATCGACGATCCGGCCGGCGTCGCGCGTCATCTGGTCAGTGCGTTCGAGCAGGTGCGGGAGTTTCGCCGGCGACAGAACGACTCGTTCAATTTCAACTGGCTGCTGCGAGTTCCGTACGAGCTGCAGCAGCCGTTCGAGGTCACGCACGTCTCGATGCGTGCGCTGGAACTGCACCGCCGTCAGCCGGTGCATTGCCTGGCCGCAAATCTGCGGCGCGCGTTTTCGGGCATCGTCACCGGAAACGTCAAGGAAGTGGGCGTCGCGGCGATCGAGCGCCACGGTCCGTACGAGATTGCCGCCGATCCCGAGATCATGCCGCTACTCGATCAGTTGCTCGCGGCATTCGTCGAGCAGCGACGCATGAAACTGCCGGGCAGCGTCTATCGGCCCTGTTACCGTCTCATCAGCTGAAGTTCAAGGACAGCCGAGCGCGGCGTTGCATTATTGAGCGTCGCAGCTCTCGTTTTTATCACTGTCTTAACTCCTCGCGGCGATAGCCTGCCGGCGGCTGCATCGCTGTGATCCAGTTCCTGTCTACCCCGACGGGGCAGCCCTAGTCTTACGGCCACCGGAGGTCTCCAAATCCACATGAGCAAGCCCGAACTGCCGAAGGGCGAGACTGCAGAACAGAGCGGCGCCGAAGCCTACGCGCGCTGGCTCGAACACATGCAGCGCTCGCGTACGCGACACGCCGCAATCACGCGCAACCTATACACCTGGTCGAACTACAAGAGCTGGGCAGACAAGATGCGCATCGATTGGAAGGACGACGGTAAGGCCTGAGCCGTTTGCCTGATCCCGCCGGCCGCGATTCAGCGCCGTCGGGCCGATGAGGCCACGCCGCCCTGGGCACGGTGATAGGTCGGCGATTCGAGCCATTCGAACATCGTCAGCCAATCGGCCCAATCCTCTGCCACCAGATTGGCCTTCATCTCGGCCAGCCCATAGCCGCTTTCGGCCGAGCGCACATAGCTCTGCGAGTCACGCAGGGTTGCCACGATCGGAATGTTGAGCGTTCCCAGAAACCGGGTCAGCGATTGGTAGATCAGGGTGTTGCGGCGTACCCGATTGGCGATGATGCCGAGCCGGTTCTCGTCCCGGCGCACCTTCGCGACCAGCAGCAGGTTCTGCACGCAGCGCGAGCAGGCGTGAATGTCGATATCCGAAGGCAGCACGGGCACCAGAATCTTGTCGGCGCCGCGAATCAGATCCGGGATCTCGTTGGCCTCGAGCGCTGCCGGGGTGTCGATCACGACCCGGTCGGTGCCGTTCGGAATGCGCAGCTGGAAGCTGCGCGTGATGCGCGGATCGCGCTCGAACGCTGCAATCAGCGCGATGTGTGGCTGAGTATCCTGACGTTTGCTGAGCCAGTGTGCCGAAGAGGCCTGCGGGTCATAGTCCATCAGCACGAGCCGTTCGCCCCGCTGGGCGAAATAGCTGGCGACATTGATGGCTATGGTCGTCTTACCGGACCCGCCCTTCGGGTTCAGGACGACGATTCGCTGCATAGGTAACCCGACCGACGAAGATTATGTCCGCGTGCAGCCTACGCATGCGCGACACAGCCCGCAAGCCGGAATACCCGCCATGTGAGGCAGCGCACCCTGTGAGGCAGCACACGCCCGGCTCGGGTCGCGCGCTCTAGCATGGCCGCAACTACAAAGCAGCGGCACTATCGTGGAAGTACTCTTACTCCTCTGGGATGAAATGGACGACTGGGTCTGTGCGGCCACGCACCTGCTGCGAGGGTTCGCCGGCAGTCCCTGACCCTCGTCGCGCCGGCTCGACGCGCCGGCTTGAAAGCCTCGAGCCTCGACCCCATACCGCCATTTGGCCCGTGACGGGCCTTTTACCGCGGGTGGTGACATGTCGAGCGAGCCCGAGCAGTTGAACTTCCAGGCAGAAGTCCGCGAGCTTCTACAGTTGATGATCCACTCCTTGTACAGCCACAAGGAGATCTTTCTCCGGGAATTGATTTCGAATGCCTCGGATGCCAACGACAGGTTGCGCTTCCTGGCACTGTCGCAGCCGGATCTGCTCGGCAAGCAAAGCGAGCTCGCCATCTGGATCGATGCCGACCCCAAGGCCGGCACGCTCACCATCCGTGACAACGGCATCGGCATGAGCCGCGAGGAGGCCATCTCGCATCTCGGCACCATTGCCAAGTCCGGCACCGCGGAGTTCTTCAAGCGCCTGACCGGCGATCAGCAGAAGGACGCGCAGCTGATCGGACAGTTCGGCGTCGGTTTCTATTCGGCGTTCATAGTGTCCGAGCGCGTCGAGGTCCTGTCCCGGCGCGCGGATGTCGCCGCTGACGCGGCGGTGCGCTGGGAATCGCGCGCCGACGGGCAGTTCACGGTCGAGACCATTACGCGCAGCGAGCGCGGCACGAGCGTGGTGCTGCATCTGAAGGAGGATGCCAGGGAGTTTGCCGAACCGTTCCGGCTGCGCTCGCTGGTGCGCCGCTACTCCGATCACATCGCCTTCCCGGTGCGCATGCAGAAAGAGTCGACGGCCGCCATCGAGTACGAGGACGTCAACCAGGCGCAGGCGCTCTGGACGCGGCAGCGCAACGAGATCAAGGACGAGGAATACCGCGACTTCTATCGCCACATCGCGCACGACGATGCCGACCCGTTGGCCTGGAGCCACAACCGCGTCGAGGGCAAGCGCGAGTACACGAGTCTGATGTATCTGCCGGCGCGCGCGCCGTTCGATCTGTGGCAGCGTGAGGCTGCGCGGGGGCTGAAGCTCTATGTGCGCCGCGTGTTTATCATGGACGACGCCGAGCAGTTCCTGCCGCTGTATCTGCGTTTCATCAAGGGCGTGATCGACTCGAGCGATCTGCCGCTGAATGTCTCGCGCGAGCTGTTGCAGCAGGACCACGAGGTCGAGGCGATGCGCGGCGCATTGACGCGTCGCGCGCTCGAGATGCTCTCGAAGCTCGCCAAGGATGAGCCCGACAGGTACCAGCAGTTCTGGCGCGAATTCGGTCGGGCGTTCAAGGAAGGCCTGGCCGAGGATCCGGCCAACCGCGAACGGCTGCTGCCGCTGCTGCGCTTTGCCAGCACCGCGAGCACCGACAACGAGGAGCGCGTGAGCCTGGCCGACTACGTCGCCCGCATGCGGCCGGGCCAGGACCGCATCTACTACGTGGTCGCCGAAAGTCTCGACGCCGCGCGTGAAAGTCCGCACCTCGAGCTGCTGCGGCAGAAGGAAGTGGAAGTGCTGCTCATGGGCGATCGCGTCGATGAATGGGTCATGGGGCGCATCGGTGAATTCGAGGGCAAGCGCTTCAAGGACGCCGCGCGCGGCGAACTCGAGCTCGGAGGCCTGGCGGAAGCCGCGGAACGTGTCCGGATCGATGAAGAGCGGCGCGAGTACAAGGGGCTGCTGAAGCGCTTCAAGGATGCACTGGGCGATAAGGTCATCGAAGTACGCGTCAGCGAACGGCTGCGCGATTCGCCGGCGGTGTTGGTGCGCGGCGAGGCCGAGCTGTCGGCCTCGATGCGCCGCGTGCTGGCGGCCAATGGACAGACGGTGCCTGCCGCCGCACCGGTATTCGAGCTCAACGTGACGCACCCGCTGGTGCGCTACCTGGACGGGGTCAAGGACCCCGAGCCGTTCGGCGAGCTGGCGCAACTGATGTACGACCAGGCCAGCCTGGCCGACGAGGGCCAGATCGCCAACGGCCCGGACTTCGCACGCCGGCTCAATAAGCTGCTGGTGCGCCTGGTCGAGCCGCGCCAATAATGTCCCGCCACCACCTCGGCGGAGGAGCACTGACGATGAGTGACGACAAGCCCAGCGACACCGAGCTGCGTTCGCGCCTGACGGATCTGCAGTACCGGGTGACGCAGCAGAAGGGCACCGAGCCTCCCTTCAGCGGTGCCTACGCCTATAACAAGGAAAAGGGCCTCTACCACTGCGTGGTCTGCGGGCAGGAACTGTTCAGCTCCGACACCAAGTACGATTCCGGCTCGGGCTGGCCGAGTTTCTGGCTGCCGATGGCGGCCGATCGCGTGCGCACGCTGGTCGATAAATCCCACGGCATGACGCGCTCCGAAGTGCAGTGTGCACGCTGCGGGTCCCATCTCGGCCATGTGTTTGAGGACGGACCGGACCCCTCGGGGCTGCGCTACTGCATCAATTCCGCCTCGTTGAACTTCGACGGCGGCAAGAAAGCTTGAGTTTCCGCCCGCCCCGCGGCCAGCGGCTCGAGATCGCGGGTCCTGCCGGCGCGCTCGAAGTCCTGCTCGAGGATCCGCAGGCCGAGTCGGCGCCGAGCGAGCCGCGCCGCGGCTTCGGCGTGGTCTGCCATCCGCATCCGCTCCATGGCGGCACGATGCTCAACAAGGTCGTGCACATGCTGGCGCGCGCCCTGCAGGAGCAGGGCCTGCCGACGTTGCGCTTCAACTATCGCGGCGTGGGTCGCAGCGAGGGCCAGTACGATGAAGGACCAGGGGAGACCGCCGACGCGCTGGCCGTCATCGCCTGGGGCCGCGCGCGCTGGCCGCAGGCACCGCTGAGCCTGGCCGGCTTCTCCTTTGGGTCGATGGTGGCGCTGATGGCGGCGCCGAGCGCGCAGCCGGTGCGACTGATCACGGTAGCGCCCGCGGTTTCGAACGCGCTATACGCCGCGATCGAGCCGCCCTCGTGCCCATGGCTGATCGTTCAGGGTGAGGCCGACGAGCTGGTCGACTACCACGCGGTGGTCGATTTTGCCGCCCGCTTTGCGCCGCCGCCGGTGCTGCGGTTGCTCCCCGGCGCCGATCATTTCTTCAACGGCCACCTGCTGGAACTGCGTGAGGCGGTGCTGCAGAGCTGATGCGCGGTGTTGCTGCGGCACGGTCCAGAAGCGAAAAAGCCCGGCGCGTAAGGCCGTGCCGGGCTTGTATGAAAGCGATTGAGCGTGAGTCGCCGGTCAGTTCACGAACGACTTCAGATTTTTCAGCGGCAGCGCGCGAACCTTCTTGCTGGCGGGCTTCGCTTTGAAGGTCATCTTCTCGCCAGTGAACGGATTGACACCCTCACGCGCCTTGGTCGCCGGCCGCTTTACGACCTTGAGCTTCAGAAGACCAGGAAGTGTAAATAAACCATTGCCTCGCAGGCTCTTCTTGATGATGCCGTTGAGGGACTCAAACACTTCACTGACCTGCTTGCGGGAGAGTTCCGTGTCCTTGGAAACCTGGGCCAGAATCTCCGACTTGGTCGGCGCCCCACCTTTTTTCGCCATTGCTGAATCTCCTCGAATGTATGTCAACGCCGGTTAGATCGACGCGTGATGAAAGAAAACGATCAAGAAACGGCGCGCAACATAACACACCGCTGCGCCGACGCAAATGGTTTTTCGATCTCGGAGATTCAGCAAATGCCTTTTTTTATAGGCCCGCGCGCATCACGCGATGCAACTGGTGTGCCGTGGCAGCGGTCCGCACCGCATCGGCGTCGGCGCGCGATCGTTCAACGCAGCAGGATCAGCAGCATCTGAATCGCAATACCGGCCCACAATGGCGACAGATCGAGCCCGCCGATTGGCCGGATGATGCGTCGGAAAGGCCTCAGAACCGGCTCGCACAACGACACCAGCAGGCCTTGCGCCGGTGAATAGACCCCCGGAGCGATCATCCAGAGCATGGCATATATGAATATCGCAAAAAAATAGGTCCAGAGCGTGGTGCGCAGGATCTCGAATACCGCCAGCCGTATCCAGACGATGGCCGGCGGTGCTCCAAAGCCGTTCAGCAGCCAGGACACCGCAACTTCGAGCGCAGCAAACACGATGACCGCCACGCAGGAGGCGGTGTCGATGCGGCCGATCGCCGGCAACAGCCGCCGCAGCGGCACGATTACGGGATTGGTCAACTGCACGATCGAGCGTGCCAGGGGGTTGCGGAAATCGGCTCGCGACCATTGCAGCAACAGCCGCAGCAGCACGGCCAGCAGGGCCAGCGACAGCAGCGTTTCAATCAGAAAGATCAAGGCGGCCATGGGTGACTTCCCGTTCAGTCTATGCGTTGCGGTGAGGCCGCAGGCCGCTCGCCGCCATATCGGCGAGTTCGGCGCTGCGAGTTGCGGCCGCGCGCAACGCACCGCCGATCAGCGCATCGAAGCCGCCGGCCTCGAGGAAATCGAGCGCCGCCTGCGTGGTACCGCCCTTGGAAGTGACCGCCGCCCGTTGTTCGGCCAGTGCGGCACCGCCGCGCGCCAAGGCCCCGCTGCCGCGCAGCGTTTCGGCGGCCAGCAGTGTTGCGGTGTCC
>DASYNV010000075.1:0-9592 GCA_036008365.1 Steroidobacteraceae bacterium
TGGCAATCAGATAGGGCAGCGCCTCGTAGACACCGGGCAAGCCTTCACCGGGGAATTCGCCCCTGACGGAGCGGTAGGTGCCCATCCCGAGGAACACCGCGTCGTATTCGCGCAGCAGCAATTCAAACGGAATATCGGTGCCGATCTCGACGCCGAGCCGGAACTCGATCCCCATGCCTTCCATGAGCTCGCGCCGGCGCTCGACCACGTCCTTCTCGAGTTTGAAAGGCGGAATACCGAAGGTCAGCAGACCGCCGATGCGCTGGTAGCGATCGTAGACCACCGGCTTGACACCGTTGCGCACCAGGATGTCGGCGCAGCCGAGACCGGCGGGCCCGGCGCCAATGATGGCAACGCGCTTGTCGATCTCGCGCACGCCCGACATGTCGGGTCGCCAGCCCTGCGCGAGGGCCTCATCGGTGATGTACTTCTCGATCGAGCCGATCGTGACCGCGCCCAGGCCGTCGTTGAGCGTGCAGGCACCTTCACACAGACGATCCTGCGGACAGATGCGGCCGCAGACTTCCGGTAGCGAATTGGTGCGATGAGACAGCTCTGCTGCCTCGAACAACTTGCCCTCGGCGATCAGGTTCAACCAGTTCGGGATGTAGTTATGAACCGGGCACTTCCACTCGCAGAACGGATTGCCGCACGACAGACACCGTCCGGCCTGCTGCGCGGCGCTCTCCGGCTCGAAGCGCGCGTAGATCTCGTTGAACGTCACGATGCGCTCCGCCACCGCGATCTTCTCGGGCTCGCGGCGCGGGAACTCCAGGAACTGCAGCGTCTTGTCGACCATGTCGGGGTGTCGTCTCGCGGCTCAGGCCGCGCGGCGCAGGTGCTCGATCAGCGAATCGATCGAGGCCGCCTTCGGCTTGACGAGCCAGAAGTGGCCCAGGAAAGAGCGCAGATCGTTGAGGATTTCATCCCCCCAGACACTGCCGGTCTCGGAGACGTGCATGCGGATGAGTTCCTGCAGGTGCTGCACGTTACTGAGCATGGCCTCGTTGGTCAGTCGCAGGATGTCGATCAGCTCATGGTTGTAGCGGTCGACGAAGGAGCGATCCTGGTCGAGCACATAGGCAAAACCACCCGTGAAGCCGGCGCCGAAGTTCAGGCCCGTGCGGCCGAGCACGCAGACCACCCCACCGGTCATGTACTCGCAGCAGTGATCGCCCGAGCCCTCGACCACGGCGATCGCGCCGGAGTTGCGCACTGCGAAGCGCTCGCCGGCCTGGCCGGCCGCGAACAGCTGGCCGCCGGTGGCGCCGTAGAGACAGGTATTGCCCATGATGATGGTGTTGCGCGCCACATAGCTCGCGGTGCGCGGGGGCCTGAGCACGATGCGGCCGCCCGCCATGCCCTTGCCGACGTAATCGTTGGCATCGCCCTCGAGATACATGTGCAGCCCGCCCGCGTTCCAGGCACCGAAGCTCTGGCCGATGGAGCCGGATAGCTTCACCACCAGCGGGGCCTCGGCCATGCCGTAGTTGCCCCAGTGGCGTGCTATCTCGCCCGAGATGCGGGCGCCGATCGAGCGGTTGAAGTTCTTGACCTCGTACTGCCACTCGCCGCCCGACTGGCGCGTGATTGCGGGCAGCATTTGGCTAAGCATGCGCTCGGCGAGCTCGCCCTTGTCGAACGGCGCGTTCGAGGGCTCGCGGCAGATGTGGGACCGGTCGGAGACCAGACCGGCATCCGACAACAGCGGCCTCAAGTCGAGCTTGCGCTGCTTCGAGGTCTCGCCGGGCAGGATCTCCAGGTATTCCGTGCGGCCGATGAGATCCTCCATGCGCCGCACGCCGAGCAGCGCCATGATCTCGCGCGCTTCCTGCGCCACGAAGCGGAAATAGTGCATGACCATCTCCGGCAGCCCCAGGAAGTATTTGGAGCGCAGCACCGGGTGCTGCGTGGCGACGCCGGTGGCACAGTTGTTCAGATGGCAGATGCGCAGGTACTTGCAGCCCAGCGCCACCACCGGCGCGGTGCCGAAACCGAAGCTCTCGGCACCGATGATCGCGGCCTTGATGACATCGACGCCGGTCTTGAGTCCCCCGTCGGTCTGCACGCGCACACGATGCCGCATGTCGTTGGCGCGCAGCGTCTGGTGCGTCTCGGCGAGGCCGAGTTCCCAGGGCGTGCCGGCATACTTGATCGAAGACAGCGGCGAGGCGCCGGTGCCGCCGTCGTAGCCCGAGATCGTGATCAGGTCCGCGTAGGCCTTGGCGACGCCCGCGGCCACCGTGCCGACGCCGGGCTCGGCCACGAGCTTGACCGATACGAGAGCGCTCGGATTGACCTGCTTCAGATCAAAGATCAGCTGCGCCAGATCCTCGATCGAGTAGATGTCGTGGTGCGGCGGCGGTGAGATCAGTCCCACGCCGGGTCGCGCGAAGCGCAGCTGCGCGATCATCTCGTTGACCTTGTGCCCGGGCAGCTGCCCGCCCTCGCCGGGCTTGGCGCCCTGCGCGATCTTGATCTGTAGCACCTCGGCGTTGGTCAGGTACTCGGGCGTGACGCCGAAGCGGCCCGAGGCGACCTGCTTGATCTTGGAATTCTTCTCGGTACCGTAACGCACCGGGTCCTCGCCGCCCTCGCCGGAATTGGAGCGGCCCCCTAAGCGATTCATCGCGATCGCAAGCGCCTCGTGCGCCTCGGGCGACAAGGCTCCGAGCGACATGCCGGCGCCATCGAAGCGCACCAGGATAGCCTCGAGCGGCTCGACTTCCTCGATCGGAATCGGCTGCGCGGCGCGCTTGAACCCCAGGAGGTCCCTCAGGGTCGAGGCCGGGCGCTCGTTCACGAGCCGCGCGTACATCTGGTAGAGCTCGTAGTCGCCCGCGACCACGGCCGCCTGCAAGGCCCCGATCACGTCCGGGTTGTACATGTGGTACTCACCGCCGTGCACGAACTTGTACAGTCCGCCCTGCTCGGTGGCGGAGCGCGGATTCCAGGCGCGCATCGCCATGTACTTGGTGTCGTTCTCGAGATCCTCGAAATCGGCCCCTTCGATGCGGCTCAGCGTGTGCCGGAAGCACAGGTCGACCACTTCGCTCGAGAGGCCCACGATCTCGAACAGCTGCGCCGCGCGGTAGCTCGACACCGTCGAGATTCCCATCTTCGACATGATCTTGTAGAGACCCTTGCGGATGCCCCTGCGGTAGTTGCGGCCGAGCTCGCGCCGCTCCTGCCCGCCCATGTTGACCTGGCCCTTGCGCATCATTTCGTAGAGGGTCTGGTAGGCCATGTACGGATAGACCGCGGTGGCGCCGTAACCGATCAGACACGCAAAGTGATGTGAATCGCGTGCGGTCCCGGTCTCGACTAGGAGGTTGCACTTGCAGCGCAGGCCGGTCTGCACCAGGCGATGATGCACGGCGCCGGTCGCGAGCAGCGCGTGCGCCGGGAGCTTGCCCTGCACCAGGTAGCGGTCGGAGAGCATCAGCACCAGCTTGCCATCGCGCACCGCGGCTTCGGCCTGATCGCAGATGCGCAGCAGTGTCGCCTTGAGGCCTTCCTCCGGCTCATACTGCAGATCGATGAACTCATTCGCCTCGACCACGTCCTCCGAGGCCAGGATCTGCCGGAGCTTGCGCTGCGAGAGAATGGGCGAGTTCAGCACGATCTGCCGCGCGTGCTCCGGCGTGGGCACGAACACGTTGCACTCGGGTCCGATCTGGGTCGAAAGTGACATCACGATGGATTCGCGCAGTGGATCGATCGGCGGATTGGTGACCTGCGCGAACTGCTGGCGGAAATAGTCGTAGAGAGCGCGCGGCTTGTGCGACAGCACCGGCATCGGCGTGTCATCGCCCATCGAGCCGATGGCTTCGCTCTCATCCTCGGCCAGCGTGCGGATCACATCGACGCGCTCTTCGTCCGAGATCGCGAACATCTTCTGGTAGATCGCGAGCGTCTCGCGATCCATGGGCTCGGCCGCGAGCCGCGGGTCGATCAGGTCGGACTCGAGATACCGCACACCCTTTTTCTGCCACGCCTTATACGGGTGGCGCATCTTGAGCATCGAGTCGACGTCGCGCGTCTCCAGCAGCGTGCCGGTTTCGAGGTCCAGCGCCACGATCTCGCCGGGCCCGAGCTTGCCCTTGCGCACCACGTCCTCAGGTTGGTAGTCCCAGACACCGGTCTCGGAGGCGATGGTCAGGTGGCGATTCTTGGTAATCACGAAGCGCGCCGGCCGCAGGCCGTTGCGATCGAGCGTGCAGGCGGCATAGTGGCCATCGGTCAGGACGATGCCCGCCGGACCGTCCCAGGGCTCCATGTGCGCCGAATAGAACTCGAAAAAGGCGCGCAGATCCGAATCGAGCGTGTCGACCGCCTGCCAGGCGGGCGGAATCAGCAGCCGCAGTGCCTGCGGTACGTCCAGGCCGCCCATGAGCAGCACCTCGAGCATGTTGTCGAGGCTCTGCGAATCCGAGCCCTCGAGCGACACCAGCGGCAGGATGTCGGACAGGTCGGGGAGCACCGGCGAGCGCAGCACCGGCGCGCGCGCCTGGGCCCATTGGCGATTGCCCTCGATGGTGTTGATCTCGCCGTTGTGGGCCAGCAGGCGAAACGGGTGCGCCAGGCGCCACTGCGGCAGTGTGTTGGTCGAAAAGCGCTGGTGGAACACCGCCACCGAGGCCTCGATCCGGGGGTCGGCCAGATCCGGATAAAACTCGGTCAGGTGCTGGGGCATCACCATGCCCTTGTAGACGATGGTGGTCGAGGACAGGCTCGAGCAGTAGAACTCCGGATCTACGGCCTTGAGCGCCTTTTCGGCGCGTCGCCTGCCTAAGAACAGCTTGCGGTTGAAGCTGGCCTCATCGACATCCGCGCCGCGGCAATTGACGAACACCTGCTCGATGTGCGGCAGTGTCTTCAGCGCCTCGGGGCCGCAGGCGTTCGGATCGGTCGGCACCACCCGGAAGCCGGCGACGATCAGACCCTCGCGCTCGAGCTGCGCCTTGAGTTCGGCCTTGGCCTGGATGGCCAGCGCCGAGTCCCGGTTCAGGAACAGCAACCCGGACGCAAAGCGCGGGCTTAAGCGGATCCTGGCGTCCCGAGCGATGGCCCTGAGGAATTTCTCGGGCTTCTTGAGCATCAGGCCGCAACCATCGCCGGTCTTGCCGTCGGTCGCGATTGCACCGCGATGGGTCAGGCGGTTCAGCGAAATAATGGCCGTCTGAACCAGCCAGTGGCTGGGCTTGTCGTCCAGACTCGCAATCAGCCCGAAGCCGCAGCTGTCGCGCTCGTAGGCCTCGCGGTACAGACCGCGGCCGCTGTGGGTACTCATATATATAGCGCTCCGGTGCCTGACCGGGCGCCATGGGGGGGCGAGCCAGGCGGTACCCATCGGGTGGGCGCCCGCAATCCTCTACTGTCCAGCCCCAATATACCGGCCACACGCCTGAGGTCAACGGGCGCGTGGCCGGTGCAAGACCTAAGCGAGTCAGGCTACTGCCGCTCGTACACCGTGACGTCATGCTCCATGGCGCCCTTGGCGTTGGTCACGTCGGCCGTGATGGTCATGCTCTTGCCGTCCGGGGATACCACCCGCGTCAGGTGCCCGATGACCTTGCCGCCCTTGATGAGATCGGTCTTGGACTCGGAGGGGCCCACGCGCGTGACCGCGATCGTGTCGTAGTCGGGCACGCCCGTGACCGGATGCGGCTTGCCATCGTAGGTGAAGCTCGATTCCACGGTGTGCTTGGTGCCGTCGGCATTCTCGGACTTTATCGAAACCTTGAGTCCGCCCGGCATCGCCGTATAAGTGCGCACCGAACTCGTCACCGCCGGCATGGCCGGATCGGGTTTCGATTTGCCGAGATTCAGCTTCCAGGTTCCGACTGCCGGATCCACCGCGCTGTCCGCGGCCATCGCGGTGGTCAACGGCAGCACGAGTGCGACGTTCATGAGTGCAAGCGCAACGAGTGTCGATTTGAAATTCATGGCTCTCTCCGAGAATTATTTTTGCGGGACAAAAAAATGCGATGACCTGCACATTATGCTCGCAATCATTCAGGCACGATTCATCTGCGTCGACGTATTGTCTGGTTCGACGGCGCAGAAGTGGCCCCGAGACTCCCAGCAGCACTTTGCTCTGCTCGGATTTGAGTCTCGCCCCACGGAGACGTCCCCCGAACCACGGCGGGCCCGCGACAGATTGCGCGCGAGCCCGCCGGGTTCATACCTCCCCCAATTCGATGTGCCCATTGACGACAGTCGGCGCCGTTTCGTTCATCTAATAAGGAGTTAGCATGAAGAAGATCCTACTGATCACGATCGCTGGCCTATCGCTCACCGCCGCGGCCGCGGTCATGGCCGATCGGGTCCGCGATTGGCACGATCTGGAAGAAGTGCACAACCACGTCGTCGAGGCGATCCACGAGATGGATCGCGCGCGCGCCGCGAACCACTACGACATGGCAGGGCACGGAGCCAAAGCGGAAGAGCTGCTCCACCAGGCCGAGCGGGAGCTGCACGAGGCGCTAGAAGCCTCCAAAGCGGCGCACTAGACCTAAGGCGGACCTTCCCCTATTGCCGCTCGTAGACCGACAGGGCAGTGTCGGTGCTGCCATTGGCCCTCTCAATCTTGATGTTGATGGTCATGGTCTTGCCATCCTGCGACACGACGCGGCGCAACGAACCAATGACCTTGCCACCGCGGATCAGATCGGCCTTGGTCTCATAAGGGTCGACGCGGGTCGCGGCGGCCGAATCATAGTCGGGGTTGCCGCTGACCGGGTGCGGCTTGGCGTCGTAAGTGATCGTCACATCGGTCTTGGTCTTCTTGCCATCGGCCGCCTCTTCCTCGATCACGACGTGAAGGCCGTTAGGGCTGGCGGTGTAGGTGCGCGTCTGGCCTTTGGGTGGAGTCGCCGAACCGAACGTGGACTTGGCCATGTCGAGCTTCCAGGTGCCGACCGCGGTGTCGCTCCCGGGCTGCGCCGCAAGGACCACTGCAGTCACGAGCGCGAATGCTGACCCAGCAATAAAGGTCTTCCAAGCTTGCATCGGTTCTCTCCCGAGATTTTTCTGGCGATTGGAAAGTGCGAGCACGCGCACTATACACGCTGTCATTCGGGCCCTGTCGCCGTTTGGCGACGACCAGACGGTCGAGTATCGTACCGACCCATGACCGACGCCGAACGCCTCGATACGATTGAAATCAAGCTGGCGCACCTCGAGCGATCGCTGCAGGAGCTGGATCAGACGATTCTGCTGCAACAGCGCGAGATCACGGCGCTTGTGGCGCACAATCGCGCGCTCAAGGAGCGGATCGAATCGCTCGAGGGTGGCGATGGACAGGGGCGGACCGAATTCGAAAAGCCGCCGCACTACTAGAACGATCGCATAGCGGCGATCGGTCAGGCGGCCTTCAGGGTCTGCAGTGTCGCCTGCAGCTCGGCGCGCCATGGCGAGGGCGAGAATCCCAATTGAGCGATCGCCTCGCGCGTGTCGAGTACGCTGTTCGCCGGTCGGCGCGCTGCAGTCGGATAGGCGGCCGCGCTGATCGGCGTGACCTCGGCCTTCACGGGCATGAGCCCGGCGGCATGGGCCTCTTCGGCAATGGCCAGCGCGAAGTCGTACCAGGTTGCCGTACCACCATCGGTCCAGTGAAGAACGCCCCGAAGCTGCGGTCGCTCGGCGGTCGCCCAGATGGCTTTGGCGAGTGAGTACGCCGAGGTCGGCGTGCCGTACGACGCGTCGTCCAGAAAAATGCTGTTGACACGCTACGGCATCATATGTCGTGGTGTAATACGCCGCCGCATCGGCCTTGCGTCCCTGGCTGTAGATCTCCTCGGCACGCTCCAGCGCCGCGGTGCGCTTGCGCTCTATTCGCCTGGAACGAAATGATCCGATTCCCACTGACGCCTCCTGTGAGGCAGCAGCATATACCGCCTACTTCGGCGTCACGGCAACTCGTAGCGGCGCTGGCTCTGCGCTCGCACACAATCCGAGCGCGGCGCGCGCGCAACTGCACCATGAAGTTCGCGATCGCAAGCGCGCTCGACCAGTCCGCCGCTGACTGTTGCAAACGCCTTCCCGATCGGCTGCGATCAGACACGAACTGTTCGCACAACAATGTTGTTTTGCTTGAAGACTTTGCTCTCCGACCGCAGCAGACGCAGGTGACATAATTCGGCCACAGTGGACTTATCATTTTTTTTGTGCTCGTTACATAACCTCGTGGTACGTGCGTTGCACTTACGCTAATGTGATTGCCTCCTTACTTACGGACGGATAAGTGCAACCAGCCCGCCTAAGTGATGACAGCCCGCCGGGCCTCAGTGTCGAGATTCCCGCGATAAAGATTCAGCCTCGCGTCAGCGTCTCTGCGCTGTCGAGCGCTTCGGTTCACCAGAAAAACGTGCGGCTCGGCACGGTGGAAGCACCGGTGCTGGCACTGTGGAAGCACTGGTCGAAGCCGATCGCGGTCGTGCTCGCCTTGCTGCTCGCGGTGCTGGTCACTTCACAGCCGCTGACGTTGAGCCACGGCGCGCTGGCGCTGGCGGCCACACTGATCGCGCGCCAGGTTTTCAGTCCGCTGCGGTTGCTGGCAAGCAGCTCGGAGGCGGCCGAGAAGTCGCGCTACCTGCGACTGATGCTCGAATGCAGCCTCTGGGCCGCGTTGCTGCTCTGTCTCGGTGCCGCCTTGAAGCTCGGCGCACTGTTCCCCCACAACCTGATCTGGACCTGGCTGGCACTGACGCCGGTTCTGCTCGTCATCGGCGACTACTGCGGCACGCACTCACTGGCGCGTGCGCACTCGGCCCACGAGCGCCACATCATCATCGGCGCCAACGACGTCGGCGTCGAGCTCGCGCGGCGCATCTCGCAGAACCCCGGGGCCGGCACCTTCATGGGTTTCTTCGATTTCCGCAGCCCGGACCGCTTGCCGGAGCAGAGTCGGGAGCAGTTCGCCGGCAGGTGCAAGGACGTCGTCGCCTTCGTCCAGCAGCACGCCGTCAACGCCATCTACATCGCGCTGCCGATGAGCAACGCGCCGCGCATCGAGATCCTGCTGCACGAGTTCCGCGACACCACTGCCTCGATCTACTTCGTGCCGGACTTTCTGGCGTTCGACCTGGTGCAGGCGCGCTGCGCCGAGATCCACGGCATCCCGATGTTCGCGATCTGCGACACACCTTTCTATGGCATGAACGCGGTCAAGAAGCGCGCCATCGACATCGTGCTGTCCGGAGTTGCGCTGCTGCTGACCTGGCCGCTGATGCTGCTGGTCGCGCTCGCCGTGAAGCTGAGCTCTGCGGGGCCGGTGCTGTTCAAGCAACGCCGCTATGGTCTGCACGGGGAAGAGATTCTGGTCTACAAGTTTCGCAGCATGACGGTGTGGGAGGATGGGCCGGTGGTCGTGCAGGCCGTGCAGCAGGATCAACGCATCACGGCCATCGGCCGTATCCTGCGGCGCACCTCGCTCGATGAGCTGCCGCAGCTCTTCAACGTGCTCCAGGGCAAGATGAGTTTCGTCGGGCCGCGCCCGCATGCGGTTGCACACAACGAGCTCTATCGCAAGCTGATCAGCGGCTACATGATCCGCCACAAGGTGCGCCCGGGCATGACCGGCTGGGCG
>DASYNV010000076.1:0-14959 GCA_036008365.1 Steroidobacteraceae bacterium
CGCACCCGATGCGGTGCTCGCGGCGCACGTCAAAGGACCGGAGGGCGCGCTCGCGCTGCTCGCCGGTGTGCGCACCTGCGATTCGCTGGCCGCGGCGCTCAAACAGCGCCGCACACTCGAATCCGGCCAGTCGCTGATCACCGTGGCCGGCGAATGGATCGGCCGCGACTGGCTGCGCATCAACCGCGGCGGCGAGACCCATGCGGGCGTGCTGGAGCGTGAACAGCGCGTCAAGGGCCTGCGAGAACGCTATGCCGCGGCCGATCAAAGCGTGCGGGCGCTCGAGCAGGAGATGCTCGACCTGCGCGCGCAGGTCAGTTCGGCCGAGCAGCAGCGCGAGGTCACGCAGGGCAGGATTCAGAGTGCGCATCGCGAGCACGCCGAATTGCGTGCTCGACTCGAGGCGCTGCGGGCGCGCTTCGAGGAAGGCACGGCGCGCCGCGGCCGCATCGAAGCGGAGCAGGCCGAAGTGGCCCAGGAAACCGCGCGGGCGGAAGAGAGCCTGCGGCGCGCACGCGCCGCGCACGAGTCGGCGACCGAGGCGCTGGCGCGGCTCGATGACGCCCGGCTCGAGCTCGAGAGCGAGCGTGAACAGCGGCGTGATCAGGCCGCGCGGGCGCGCGCCGATGCGCAGGCGCAGCAGCTCGAGCTGCGTGACAGCCTGATCCGGCTCGAGAGCCGCCGCGCCGCCCGCGCCTCGATGGACAGCGCGCTGACTCGGCTGCACGAGCAGCGCACGCAGCTCGAATCGCAGCAGCGGACCTTGAACGCCACGCTGGCGCAGGCCGATGCGCCGATCGCCGAGGCGGAGGCGCGGCTGCAGGATCATCTGGCACAGCGCGTCGAAGTCGAAGCCGAGCTCGCCGGCGCGCGCCGCGCGCAGGAAGACAGCGAGGCCACGCTGCGCGCTCTCGATGAGCGGCGGCAGGGTGCGCAGCTGCGCGTCGCGACGGCACGCGAGTCGATGGAGCAGGCGCGGCTCGCGGCGCAGGAGTCGCGGGTGCGGCGCGAAGCGCTGCTGGAGCAGTTCGCCGCTACCCAATGCGACCTGAACGCGGTACTCGCGGCCTTAAGCGCCGAGGCCCAGATCGAGCCGCACGAGCAGAAACTCACCGAGCTGCGCGCCGATATCGAGAAGCTCGGGCAGGTCAACCTGGCGGCGATCGACGAGCTCGCCGAACAGAGCCAGCGCAAGCTGTACCTGGACAGCCAGTTCACGGATGTCAGCGATGCGCTGGCGACGCTCGATCAGGCCATGCGTCGCATGGACCGCGAGACCCGGTCACGCTTCGACGACACCTTCAATCGCATCAACGTCGGACTGCAGGAGAAGTTTCCGCGCCTGTTCGGCGGCGGGCACGCGTACCTGGAGCTGGTGGGGGAGGATCCCCTGGCCGCGGGCGTGGCCGTCATGGCGCGTCCGCCCGGCAAGCGCAACAGCACGATCTCGCAGCTCTCGGGCGGCGAGAAGGCGCTCACCGCGGTGGCGCTGGTGTTCTCGATCTTCGATCTGAACCCGGCGCCGTTCTGCCTGCTCGATGAGGTCGATGCGCCGCTCGATGAGCACAACGTCGGACGCTTCTGCGATATCGTGCGCGAAATGTCGAGCCGCGTGCAGTTCATTTTCATCACGCACAACAAGGTCACGATGGAGCTGGCCTCGCAGCTCATCGGGGTGACCATGAACGAACCCGGCGTGTCGCGGCTGGTGGCGGTCGATGTCGATGAGGCCGTGAAGCTAGCGGCCGTGTGATGCACGTGGCGGAACTGCGCTTCATTCTGCTGATCGCCGGGCTCGTGTTCCTGGTGGTGCTGGCGGCATGGGAGTTGCGCAAGCCACGTCAGGCGCAGGGTGACTCCGCACTGCGCCGGCCGACGCGCAGCGAGCCCGAGCTCGGATCGTTCAACGAGCCCGCGGGCGACGCGCCTGCCGCGCGCTCCGAAGCGCACGCCCCCCTCGACGGACGGCGCTCGGTGACGAGCAATCCGCCGCGCATCGATCTGCCCGCCATGGAGGCGCTGCACGCCGAGTCGATCCTCGCGGACGGCGACGCCCTGCACATGTTCGAGACTCAGCCCCCTGCTGCGGTGGTGGCCGATCCGTCGCCGAGCGCGGGCGGCCTGGCCGCTGCCGCCGCGGGCTCGGCCATCATCGTGCCGTCGCAGGATGCGGCGCCGCCGCTGATCGTCGATTGGCCGCCCGAGGGAGAGCGTCACATCATCGCGCTGCGGCTCGTGTCGGCGTCGGCGGAGCGGCTGTCGGGACGTACCGTGCGCCTGGCGATCACGGCTTGCGGCTTCGTGCACGGCCGCTTCGGCATCTATCATCAACCAGACGGCGACGGCCGGGCGCTGCTCAGCATTGCGAGTCTGAGCAAACCCGGCATTCTCGATCCGGTGAATATGGACTTCCAGCGCCTGACGGGCATCAATCTGTTCACGGTGCTGCCCGGGCCGCTGCCCCCGGCCGCGGCGCTCGACCATCTGATCGATACCGCGCGCGAGCTGTCGCAACGGCTGCCGGCGCGCCTGCAGGACGAGAACGGCCGGCCGCTCGATGCCGAGCGGGTCGAGGATCTGCGCGATCGCATGCAAACCCTGTCTGCATCCGGATTCCACGCGGAGCCAGCCGCGTGACATCGGCGGCGCACCGGCGCGTCGCCGAGTTGCGCGATGAGATAAGCCGGCACGACTACCGCTATTACGTGCTGGATGATCCGACGGTAACGGATGCTGAATACGATCGGCTGATGCGGGAACTGCGCGAGCTCGAGAGCGCACACCCCGAGCTCGTGACACCGGATTCTCCGACGCAACGCGTCAGCGGCGAGGTGGCCGCGGGCTTTGCCGAAGTCCGCCACGGCGTACCGATGCTGTCGCTCGACAACGCCTTCAGCGACGCCGACATCGAGGCTTTCGACAAGCGCGTGCGCACACGACTGGGCAGCGAAACGGGCCTGCTCGAGTACTGCGCCGAGCCCAAGCTCGATGGCCTGGCGGTATCGCTGACCTATCGCGCAGGCACGCTGGCGCTCGCCGCGACGCGCGGCGACGGTACCACCGGCGAAGACATCACCGCCAACGTGCGCACCATCCGCGCGGTACCGCTCAACCTGCGCGGGCGCGCGCCGGATCTGATCGAAGTGCGCGGTGAGGTGTTCATGCCGCTCGCCGGTTTCAAGCGCATGAACAGCGCCGCCGCAGCCGCCGGCGAGAAAGTGTTCGCCAATCCGCGCAACGGCGCGGCCGGCAGCCTGCGGCAGCTCGATGCGCGGGTGACCGCCAAGCGTCCGCTGGACGTGTTCTTCTACGCGGTCGGGGAGTGGCAGGGCGGTCCGGCGCAGCCCGCGAGCCAGCTGGCGCTGGTCAAGCAGCTCGAGGCCTGGGGTCTGCGCACCTGTCCCGAAATCCGCCTGGTGCGCGGCGTCGAGGGCTGCCTCGACTACTACCGCTCGATCGGTGCGCGCCGCGCCAGGCTCGCCTACCAGATCGACGGCGTGGTTTACAAGGTGAACGCGCGCCGCGAGCAGCAGAGTCTCGGGTTCGTGTCGCGCGCGCCGCGGTGGGCGATCGCACACAAATTCCCTGCCGATGAAGCGTTGACCGTGGTGCGCGAGATCGAGTTTCAAGTCGGGCGCACCGGCGTGCTGACACCGGTCGCGCGCCTGGAGCCGGTGGCCGTGGCCGGCGTCATGGTCAGCAACGCGACGCTGCACAACATGGATGAGGTCGAGCGCAAGGACGTGCGCCGCGGGGATACCGTGATCGTGCGGCGTGCCGGCGATGTCATTCCCGAGGTCGTGCGGGTGCTCGAGGAGCGCCGGCCGAAGGGGGCGAGGCGGCCGCAGCTGCCCGAGCACTGCCCGGTGTGCGGATCGCTGGTGGTGCGCGTCGAGGGCGAGGCGGCCGCGCGCTGCACCGGTGCCTTCACCTGCGCGGCACAGCGCAAGGAATCGCTGCGACACTTCGCCAGCCGGCGTGCGCTCGATATCGAGGGTCTCGGCGACAAGCTCATCGAGCAGCTGGTGGATCAGAATCTGCTGCGCGGGCCGAGCGACATTTACGCGCTCAGCGCATCGACGCTGACCGAACTCGAGCGCATGGGCGAGAAATCGGCCGCCAATCTCACCGCGGCGATCGATCGCAGCCGCAACACGACCTTGCCGCGGCTGCTCAACGGCCTCGGCATTCCCGGGGTCGGTGAGAGTACGGCCAAGGCGCTCGCCGATCACTTCGGGGCGCTCAGCTGCCTGCAGGCCGCCTCGCAGGAGCAGATCCTCGAGGTGCCCGACATCGGCCCCGTGATCGCCGCAAGCGTGCAGGGCTTCTTTGCCGACCCACGTCACACGCGCGAGATCGCCCGCCTGCGCGAGCTGGGACTCACCTGGCCCGAGGGGCCGCCCGCGAGCGAACGCCAGCCGGCCCGCGCACCGCTCGCGGGCCTGACCGTGGTGCTGACCGGCAGCCTGACGGGCATCACGCGCGAGCAGGCGAGCGAGCGCCTGGTAGCGCTCGGTGCCAAAGTCAGCGGGTCGGTGTCAAAGAAGACCAGCTACGTGATCGCCGGGAGCGAGGCTGGTTCCAAGCTCACGCGTGCGCAGGAACTCGGTATCGAAGTGCTCGACGAATCGGGCCTGACGCAGCTGCTGCGCGGCGAACGGCCGCGCGCGCAGCACTCGCATTGAGAGGGGATCGGTCAGAGGTTTTTCTCGACCTTGGCGTTTTTCATCAGCTCATCCTGATACGCCTTGAACTTCTTGTTCTGTACCAGCTGATCGACGCGATCCTTGACCGAGTCGAGCGGCGGCACCGGCGTCTCGCGCGTGTCGATGAGCTGGATCACGTGCCAGCCGTACTGCGACTGCACCGGGCTCTGCGTGTACTCGCCCTTCTTGAGCGCGGCGACCGCGTCGGCAAACGGCTTGACCATGTTCGAGGGCGAGAACCAGCCGAGATCGCCACCCTGTTCTTTGGACGAATCGATCGAATTCTTCTTGGCCAGGTCCTCGAACTTGCCGCCCTTCTTGAGTTGGTCGATGACCTTCTGGGCCGCATCCTGGGTGGTCAGCAGGATATGGCGCGCGTGGTACTGGGTCTTCGGCATCGCCGCCACCTGCGAGTCGTATTCCGCCTGCCGCTCCGCGTCGGTCGCCTTCTTGTCCTTGAGGTATTGCTCGGCGTCGGCCTGCTCCAGGATCTGCAGGTGCGACAGCTCGAGCAGCGAGGCGGTATCGCCGGTCTTGTCGAACCCATCCTTCTCTGCCTGCTGCGCCACCACTTCGCCGCGAATCAGGTTATCGAGCAGCTGCGAGCGCTGATCGGCCGTGAGCTCGGTGGCCGCTTTGCCGGCGGTGTTCTTGACGTAATAGTCGAACATCGCGTGGCTGATCGCGATCCCATTGACCGTTGCCACGGGCTTCTCGGCGGGCGGCTTGCTGCTGTCGCCGGTGGAGGCGGTCTTGGCGCAGCCGGCCAGCAGCAGGAGCGTCAGCAGCGACAGTGTATGCGTAAGTTTCATTCGATCTCTCAGTTAGTTAGGAGTACTACTTAGAAAACTCATCAGGTGTCAGCGTTTCCATGGCCAGTGCGTGCAGCTCGGTCGCAAACAGCGGCGACAGTACCTCGTTTACGAGCCTATGGCGTTGCAGGGGCTTGAGGCCAGCGAAGCACGTAGACACGATCTTGAGGCGGAAGTGCCCTTTGCCGGCGCCGGCATGCCCGATGTGGGCGGCGCTTTCATCCCGCACTTCGAGGTGCGTCGGCCCGAGTCGTTGCTGCAGCAGCAGTTCGATGCGTCGCGCGGTGGGGGCCGGCGCGTTCACGGGGCCTGCGCCTCGCGCACTTCGGGGCGCGAGGCAAGCCACGCCGCCTGCGCCATCGCGAACAGTGCGAATGCCACGGTGAGCCCGAAAAACTTGAAGTTGACCCAGTCACGCTCGCTGCGGTGATAGGCAATCCAGAGATTGAGCGCACCGAGCAGGCCATAGAAGGCCACCCACACCCAATTGAGGCGCAGCCAGACCGTCCGCGGCAGCGCTTCGCTGTGCGCGATCATCGGTTGCAGCAGCCGCTGCGCCAGCGGCGTGCCGTGGAACCAGGCACTGGCGACTGCCATCACCGACACCAGCCAGAGGAAGATCGTCGGCTTCCATTTGAGGAAGCGCGCATCGCGCAGGATCAGCGTCGCGCCGCCGAGCACGAATACCAGCGCCGCGCTCAGCAGGTGCATCGGCGGTATGCGCCGCAGTCGCAGCACATCGAGCAGCAGCAGCAGCGCCATGCCGGCCATCAGTACCGCCGTGGCGACGTAGATGCCGGCGAGCGAATAGGCCACGAAAAATGCACCGACCGGCGCGAGATCGAGCAGTGCTTGCATGCCGCTATGATAACGAAACTGCCTTAGCCTGTAGATCATGAGCCAGTACTTCCACCTGCACCAGGTCAATCCGCAGCTGCGCCTGATCCGCCGCGCCGCGGAGATCGTGCGCGCCGGCGGGGTCATTGCCTACCCGACCGACTCCTGCTACGCCCTCGGCTGCCACATCGGCGATGCCGATGCGCTCGAGCGGCTGCGCCGAATCCGCGGCGCCGACAAGCATCATCACTTCACGCTCGTGTGCCGCGACCTGCGCGAGATCGGGCGCTACGCGCGCATCGATACCTGGCAATTCCGGTTGCTCAAGGCCGCGACCCCGGGGCCGTTCACATTTCTGCTGCCCGCGACTCGCGAGACACCGCGCCGCCTGCAGCATCCCAAACGGCGCACCATCGGCATCCGCGTGCCCGACCACATCGTGCCGCGCATGCTGCTGACCGAGCTCGATGAGCCGCTCATGAGCTCGACGCTGCTGCTGCCGGGCGATGCGTTGCCGCTCACCGACGGCGACCAGATCCGCGCCCGGCTCGAGCATCAGCTCGATGCCATCCTCGATGGCGGTCACTGTGGCATCGAGCCCACGACGGTGGTGGATCTGGCGGTATCGCCGCCGGTGGTGGTGCGCCAGGGCCGCGGCAAACTCGCCGGCGTCGAGTGGGAAGTTGGCGCGAACTCCGTATAATCAGCTCGGTATGGTCGGAGGCCCGTCGCCCACGCGGATAACCCTAGCAGGATGAGTGCTGTTCCCCCAGGCAAGCGCGTGCTCTCGGGCATGCGCCCCACCGGCGCGCTGCATCTGGGCAACTACCACGGCGCCCTGCGCAACTGGGTAGAGCTGCAATACCAGTACGAGTGCTACTTCTTCGTCGCCGATTGGCACGCACTCACCACCGGCTACGACGACACCGCCGGATTGCCGGAGGCCATTCATGAGGTCGTGATCGACTGGCTCGCGGCGGGCCTCAATCCGGGCGTGGCGACTCTGTTCGTGCAGTCGCACGTGCCCGAGCACGCCGAGCTGCACCTGCTGCTGTCGATGATCACGCCGCTCGGTTGGCTCGAACGCGTGCCAACCTACAAGGATCAGCAGGAGCAGCTCAAGGACAAGGACCTTGCGACCTACGGCTTTCTGGGCTATCCGGTGCTGCAGAGCGCGGACATCCTGCTGTACCGTCCGGCGTTCGTGCCCGTGGGCGAGGACCAGGTGGCGCACGTGGAGATCACGCGCGAGATTGCGCGTCGCTTCAACCATCTCTACGGTCGCGAGACCGATTTCGAACAGAAGGCCGAGCGCGCCATCAAGGAGCTCGGCGGCCGCAATATCACGCTCTACCGGCAACTGCGCCGGCGCTTCCAGGAGACCGGCGATCAGGTGGCGCTCGAGCGCGCGCGCGCGCTCGTGGCGAGCAACGCGCGCATCACGATGGCCGATCGCGAGCGCCTGCTCGGCTATCTGGAGGGCTCATCGGTCAGCATCCTGCCGGAGCCGCAGGTGCTGTTGACCGCCTCGCCGAAGGTGCCCGGGCTGGACGGGCGCAAGATGTCGAAGTCGTACGGCAACACGATCTCGATGCGCGAGGATCCGGATCAGGTCGCCGCCAAGCTCAAGACCATGCAGACCGATCCGGCGCGCGTACGCCGCACCGATCCGGGCGATCCGGACAAGTGTCCGGTGTTCGATCTCCATCGGCTGTATTCGGATGAGGCCACTCGCACCTGGGCCAGCGAGGGCTGCCGCGCAGCCAGCATCGGCTGCCTGGATTGCAAGGCGCCGCTGATCGAGCGCATCGTCGAGGAAGTCAAAGGGCTGCGTAAGCGGGCGCAGGAGTTTCAGGATAATCCGGAGCTGGTGTCGAACCTGCTGCACCAGGGCGCGGAGAAGGCGCGCGAGGCTGCGCTCGAGACGCTCGGCGAGGTTAGGCGGGCAATGCACCTTCGTTCTCAATGAGTTAGGCTATATATATGAAGCCAGATCTTAAGATAGTGGTTTCAAATCCAGCGCCGGAGCCTGCGCTCGAGGCGCCGCCGGAGCAGGCGGAAATGCCGTTCGCCGTGGTCAACGGCGAACCGATGACGCAGTTGCCGCGCGATCTGTACATTCCGCCGCAGGCGCTGGAGATCTTCCTCGAGGCGTTCGAGGGACCGCTCGATCTGCTGCTGTATCTGATCCGGCGCCAGAACGTCGACATCCTCAATATTCCGATCGCCGAGATCACGCGCCAGTACACCCGGTACATCGAGCTCATGCAGGACCTGCAGCTCGAGCTCGCCGGCGAATACCTGGTCATGGCCGCGACGCTGGCCGAGATCAAATCGCGCATGCTGCTGCCGCGGCCGCCCGGCGCCGCAGAGCTCGGAGAAGAAGATCCGCGCGCCGAGCTCGTGCGCCGGTTGCAGGAGTACGAGCGCTTCAAGCGCGCATCGGCCGATATCGACCAGCTGCCGCGCCTGGAGCGCGATGTCTGGCAGGCGAGCGCCGAGTTGCGCGACCGTCCCGCGGTGCGCGCGCTGCCGCAGGTCACGCTGCAGGAGATGCTGATCGCGTTCCACGAAGTCGCGCAGCGCGCGCAGATGTTCGCGCACCATCACGTACAGCGCGAGCCGCTGTCGGTGCGCGAGCGCATGAGCAACATTCTGGCGGCGCTCGAGCAAGGCAGCTTTGTCGAGTTTTCGTGCCTGTTCACGCCCGAGGAGGGGCGCGCCGGCGTTACCGTGGCGTTTATCGCGATCCTCGAGCTGGTGCGCGAAGGGTTGATCGAGTTCTCGCAGACCGAGCCGTATACGCCGTTGCGCGTGCGCAGCGCGTCGGCGCACCGTACACTGCATCTGGTCGCCGACAATTCCGCGACCGAGCCGCTCGCAGACGGCGAGCGTGTCGCTGACGGCGCACCAGGCAATGAGGATGCGGCCTCATGAGCGAGAGCGAAATCAGAAACGTCATCGAAGCAGCGCTGCTGGCAGCCGGCAGGTCGTTG
Organism: Steroidobacteraceae bacterium; assembly: GCA_036008365.1. GTDB lineage: Bacteria > Pseudomonadota > Gammaproteobacteria > Steroidobacterales > Steroidobacteraceae > FEN-1191. Next base: position 9,352 of record DASYNV010000076.1, read on the forward strand.
AGCTTGAGCGAGCTGTCGCAACTGTTCGAGGACGGGCAGCGCCCGTCACCGACCGCGATCCGCAGCGCGCTCGATGCGCTGGCGCAGGATTACGCCGGGCGACCCATCGAGATTCACGAGACCAATTCCGGCTTCCGCGTCCAGGTGCGCCGCCAGTACGCTGCCGCGGTCGCGCGTCTGTGGCCCGAGCGGCCGCAGCGCTATTCGCGCGCGCTGCTCGAGACACTGGCGTTGATCGCCTACCGACAGCCGATCACGCGCGCCGAGATCGAAGCGGTGCGAGGCGTTGCCGTCAATCCCAACATCATCCGCACACTGCTCGAACGGCAATGGATTCGCGTCGTCGGCCACCGCGACCTGCCCGGGCGGCCGGAACTGCTCGGCACCACGCGCGATTTTCTCGATTATTTCGGGCTCAAGAGCCTGGATGATCTGCCGCCGCTGGCGCAGCTGCGCTCACTGGGTGAGATCGACCCGCAGTTCGAACTGCCGGTCGGCAATATCGATGGCGCTGTGGTGGCCGAAGTATCCGATGGCCGCGATGAGGAAGGGGGCGAGACGGAGCTCAGCGCCGAGGCCGAGTCGGGCGATGCCGACGAGGAGGCGTCAGCGGAGCGGCGCTCCTCCGGATTGCTCGCCGCGCCGCCTGACGGGCCGGACTGAACGCCCCGACTCGCGGCGCGCACCGCAGGCCCGCGGGCAGCGCATCCAAAGCGCGGCCGCGCGATGCCGAGCGGGTGCAGAAGGTCCTGGCGCAACTGGGCCTTGCGTCGAGGCGCGAGGCGGAGAACTGGATCCGCGCCGGTCGCCTGACGGTCAACGGTAAGCCCGCGGTACTGGGCATGCGCGTCATACCGCAGGATCAGCTCAAGCTCGATGGTCGATTGATCCGACGCCGTGCCGCGACGGCGAATGCTGCGCCGGTGATTCTGTGTCACCGCTCGCCTGGCGAGCCGTTGCTCGACGAGCGCGTACCGCGACCCGTGAACGATGGGCCGGCGGCTGCGACCAGTTCCATCGCCAAGGCCGCCGGCAGTATGGCCGCGAGATTGCCGCGCCGCGCCGGACGACGCTTCATCAGCATCAGTCCGCTGCCCGCGGTCGACGGTGGCCTGGAACTGCTGACCGCCGACGGTGCGACCGCGTCGCGCTTGCAACGCGCCATGCACGGCACCGAGATGGAGTTCAGTCTGCGCATACGCGGGGAGCTCAGCGTCGAGCAGCAACAGGCGATCCGCTCCGGGATGCTGGACCGGGGCAGTGCGATCCGCATCGTGCTGCTCGAGCCGGCCGGCGGCGAGGGCAGCAATCGCTGGTATCGGCTGGTTGCGGTGGGCGCCAGCGGCAATGAGATTCGCCAGTTGATCGAGCGCGCCGCCGCAACGCTGGTGCGCATGCTGCGCACGCGCATCGGCGCGCTGGCGCTGCCGCGCACGCTGCCGCGCGGACACTGGCGCGAGCTAACCGAAGAAGAGCTCGCTAGCGTGGCTGACAGTCCAGGCTCTGACCGTTGACTCCCCGGCTGGCCGCACTCAAGAGCCACAGGTAGGGCCCGAGCACATGTTCCGGTCGCAGCCGCGTTGCCGGATCCTCGGCCGGATAGGCCTGGGCGCGCAACCGCGTGCGCACGGGTCCGGGATTGAGCGCGTTGACGCGCAGCGCGCCGGCGTCGCCGAGTTCCTCGGCCAGCGTGCCGCAGAGCGCCTCGATACCGAACTTCGAGACCGAGTATGCGCCCCAGTAGGCCTTGGGTCGCCGGCCGACGCCGCTGCTGGTGAACACGATCGACGCGTCCGCAGCCGCGCGCAGTGCGGGCAGCAGAACCTGCGTGAGCGCGAACGCGGCGGTCAGATTCACGTGCAGCACGCGGCACCAGGTCGGCACGTCGTAGTGCTCGATCGGCGCCAGGGCGCCGAGGATGGCGGCGTTGTGCACCAGGCCGTCGAGCCGACCGAAACGGCCTTGAATGGCCTCGGCGAGCGCATCGTAGTCGCGTGCGATGGCGCGCTCGAGATCGAGCGGTGCGATGCAGGCCTCTGCCTGTCCGAGCTCGGCAATGCGGCCGTGCACCGCTTCGAGCTTCGATACCGTGCGCCCGATCAGAACCACTTCGGCACCGTGCGTGGCCGCGGCCAGCGCCAGCGCGCGTCCGATGCCTTCGCCGGCGCCGGTGATGGCGATCACGCGTCCGCGCAATGCGTCGGCCGGCGGCTGGTAGCGCAGATGTGCATTCATGGGATATAGCGACCCGCGCTCGCGCGGCGCGCAACGCCCCAGGCGCGCATATTGTCGGTGAAGCCGCGCAGCAGCGAGCTTTTTTTGGCGCCCGGTGTCGCCAGTGCCGCCCACACCAGCAGCGGCACGATGCGCGTCTGCACGCCTTGCAGCGCCGACGGCGCCTTAGTTGCCGGTGGTGCCCCGGTGCTCGCCTCGCTCTGCCAGCTCTGCATGGCAAGCTCCCCGAGCGCGTCGCGCGTCGCCGGCGTCAAAGGTCCCGCGCCGAGCAATTCGGCTGCCGCGATGAACAGCGCCCGTCGCAGCTGCTGGCCGCCGGGATCGGCTGCCGCCGCTTCGATCAGCGCCGGGAGGTCGATCGGCGGCGCCGGTGCGGATGCGGCTGCGATGGGCTTGAGCCAAGGGTGCTGCGGTTGGCGGGCGGCGAAGCGCTGGGCCTCGAACCGCCACCAGGCCAGCCGTGCCTGCGCCACGGCGGGCTCGAGCGTGCGCATCGAGCCGGCGCCGATTTCATCCGCCAGCGCCAACAACCGGGTCATGCCATCGCGCAGTGCGCGCGGCGTGTACAGCAGCGCGAAGAATCGCACCGATCCGGGCGGCGGCGGCGAGGGGCCGTCACTCATGCCCCATTCGCTGGGGAGGCATCGTCGGGTGCGCGCATCGAAGTGCGCACGGGCTGCTCGATCGCCTCGGGCACGGGCAGCGCTTCGCCCGTGGCGGCGCCGAGTTCGCCGAATTTCTGCGCGCTCGGCAGGACACTGCGATCGAGTGAACCGACCGCGGCATTGTAGGCATCGACCGCGCCGCCGAGCTGCCGCCCGGCTTTGTTGAAATGGCCCATGAACGCGGCCAGGCGCCGGTGCAGTTCCTGGCCGGCGTCGCGAATCAGCGCGGCGTTCTCGGCCACCGCCTGCTGCCGCCAGCCGTGCGCCACGGCCTTCAGCAGTGCGATCAGCGTCGACGGTGTGGCGACGATGATGGCGGAACGCAGCGCGTCATCGAGCAGCTCGGGTCTCTGCGCCAGAGCGCTGCTCAGAAACTGATCGCCGGGCAGGAACAGCACCGCGAATTCGGGACTGTGCTCGAACTGCGCCCAGTAACTCTTCGATGCCAGTTCGCGTACGCGCTGGGCCACCTGCTGTGCGTGGCGCCCGAGCGCCGCGGTCCGCAACTCCTCGGTCGGCGCGTCGATCGCTTCGAGATAGGCATCGAGCGGCGTCTTGGCATCGATCACTAGATCGCGCCCCTCGGGCATGTGAATCACGAGATCGGGCCGCTGCGTCACGCCGGCGGCATCGAGCGTCGGCTGGCTGCTGAAGTCGCAATGCTCGGAAAGTCCTGCGAGCTCCACGACCCGGCGCAGCGTGAGCTCACCCCAGCGGCCGCGCACTTCCGGGCGGCGCAATGCCGTGACCAGATTGCGCGTTTCACGCTGCAGCGACGATTGTCCCTGCACCATTCCTTCGATTTGAGTGCGCAGCGCGCCGTAGGCCTCGCGGCGCTCGCGCTCGAGCGCCGTGGCCTGGGTGTCGGTCCGCTCGAGTGCGGTACGCAGCGGATCGATCAGCGCGTTGAAGGCCACCTCGCGTTCGCGCCACAGGCCCTGGATGCTGGCCTGTTCGCGGCCGAAGGACTCGTGCGCCAGTTTCAGAAACAGATCGGTGTTGTCGCGCAGGGCCGAAGTGGCGAGCTCCTGGAAGCCAGCGCGCAGCCGCTGTTCGGTTTCGGCGAGCGCGCGCGCGTGGCGCCGCGCGAACCAACGAATCACCAGCGCGGCGGCGATCAACGCCAGCAGCAGCGTTGCCAGCACCGCGTAGACCCACTGCATGCTGTCCATGGCTCAGCCGTCGGCGCCCGCAGGCACGGCCAGCGCCGCACGCGGCAATCCCACCCAGTCGAGTAGTTCCAGCGGCGAGTCGATCCAGGCCGTGACCGGCCAGTCGGCGGTGTGCTCCGCGGGCCCGATATAGCCGTAGCGCGCCGCCAGACCGACCATGCCGGCGGCCCGCGCCGCCTGCATGTCGCGCAGCGCATCGCCGACATAGACACAGCGCTCCGGCGCCACGGCGATGCGATGCGCGGCGGTCAGCAGTGGCAGCGGGTCGGGCTTGCTGACCGGCAGGCTGTCACCCGAGAGCACGCAGGCCGCGCGCTCATAGAGCCCGAGATGGGCCAGCAGCGGCTCGGTGAGCCAGCCCGGCTTGTTGGTGATCACGCCCCACGGTATGCGGTTCGCTTCGAGCGCCGCCAGCACGTCGTCGAAGCCGGGAAACAGGCGCGTATCGATGACGAGCTGCTCGCGATACAGCTCGAGGAAGCGGATCTGCAGCGCCGCCAGCCGCACGCCGTCGAGGCCTGGAAAAACGGCGCGCAGCACCGCCGCGGAGCCGTGCGAGACATGATGACGGATGTCCGCGAACGGCAGCGGCGCCAGCTCCGACTGCGTGCGCAGCTGGTTGGCGACCCGCGCCATGTCGGGTGCGGTATCGAGCAGCGTGCCGTCCAGATCCAGCAGCACCGCGGCCAGTGGCATCGCGCGGTTCAAATGCCGCTCATTCGGGACGATGAAAATGCGCCAGGTAGTTGACCCGGGCATCGGCGCTGATGCGGGCCGTGCGCGCGAACGGATTGAAGTCGATGCCGCTGACATCGCGGAGCTCGAGCCCCTGCGCGCGCGCCAGCCGCGCCAGCTCGGCCGGCCGCAGCAGGCGCGCATATTCGTGCGTGCCGCGCGGAATCAGCTGCAGCAGGTACTCGGCGCCGACGATCGCGAGCAGGAACGAACGCAGATTGCGATTGATGGTCGAGACGAACAGCGCGCCTCCCGGCCGCAGCAGCGCCGCGATGGCGGCCAGCAGTGCCGCCGGATCGTCGACGTGTTCGATCAACTCCATGCAGGTGACGACATCGAACGCGCCCGCGCCGCCGCGCGCCAGTTCCTCGGCCGAGCAGAGCCGATAGTCGATCGGCAGCTGGCTCTCGTGCGCGTGCAGCCGCGCGACCTCGATCATTGCCGGCGCCAGATCGATGCCGCAGACCTGCGCGCCGTGGCGCGCGAGTCCCTCGGCCAGCAGGCCACCGCCGCAACCGATGTCCGCGAGCCTGCGCTGCGACAGCTCGGCGCGCTGTGCGATGTAGTCGAGACGCACCGGATTGAGCGCGTGCAACGGATGAAAGGCGCCGCGCGGGTCCCAGAATTCATGCGCCAGCGCATCGAATTTCTGCACCTCGGAGGACAACTGCGCGGCGGCTGTTTGGGAGCTCATGCGGGCAGTATAGCTGCGCGCGGATTGCGTGCGGCGCGCTTGGCTCGAGCCTCGGGAAAGCGCCTCGCTGTGCTATAATTTTCGGCTGAGATTTTCACATTCCACGG
>DASYNV010000077.1:0-5257 GCA_036008365.1 Steroidobacteraceae bacterium
CGAGCTCGCGCTCATGCGCGCGTAGGCGCTCGTTTTCCGCGCGCAGCAGCTGCCGACTCTGCAGGTTTTCGGTGAGCGCGCTCCAGGCCGCGCTCGGCGAGTTGACCACGACCTGCACCGGGTAGGCGGCCGCTTCGAGCGCGTAGCGCAGGCGCTGCTCCCAATGGCCGTGCTGATCGTAGTACATGAGTACGACCGCGAGCACCGCGTAGACCGTGAATCGCAGCCCGGGCGAAGGCCCGCGGCCGTACAGGGGTCGATCCACCTCGGTGCCGAAGACCGCCATTGCGCGGACCTACCGAACAGAGAGGGCGCGGCGCATGCGCCGGTCACTCCAGTCCGAAATGTCCTGGCCCCATCTGATCCATGAGTTCGAGAATACGCCCGCCACCTCGGGCCACACAGGTCAGAGGATCGTCGGCGATGACCACCGGCAGACCGGTCTCCTCCATCAGGAGCTTGTCGACGTCTCGCAGCAGCGCGCCGCCACCCGTGAGGACGATGCCGCGCTCGGCCACGTCGGCGCCGAGTTCCGGAGGGGTCTGCTCGAGCGCCTGCTTGACGGCGCTGACGATGCCCTGCAGCGGTTCCTGCAGCGCTTCGAGAATCTCGTTGCTGTTGAGCGTGAAGCTGCGCGGCACGCCTTCGGACAGGTTTCGGCCCTTGACCGACAGCTCGCGAACCTGCGTGCCCGGATAGGCCGACCCGATTTCAATCTTGATGCGCTCCGCGGTGGCCTCGCCGATCAAGATGCCGTAGTTGCGCCGCACGTAGTTCATGATGGCATCATCGAAGCGATCGCCGCCGATACGCGCGGAGTTGGCGTAGACGATGCCGTTGAGGGATAGTACCGCGACCTCGCTGGTGCCGCCGCCGATGTCAAGCACCATCGAACCGCGCGCCTCCTGCACCGGCAGGCCTGCGCCGACCGCGGCGGCCATCGGCTCGCTGACGATTGCGACGTTGCGCGCGCCGGCGCCCTCGGCCGACTCGCGGATCGCGCGCCGTTCGACCTGGGTCGAGCCGAACGGCACACACACCAGCACCCGTGGCGAGGGTTTGAGAAAGCGATTGCCGTGTACTTTATTGATGAAGTACTGCAGCATCTTCTCGGTGTAGGTGAAATCCGCGATTACGCCGTCCTTCATCGGGCGGACAGCGGTGATGTGTCCGGGCGTGCGACCGAGCATGCCCTTGGCCTCGGCGCCGACCGCGACGATGATCTTGCCGCCGCGCGACGGCTCGTCCTGGACCGCGACCACCGAGGGCTCGTTGAGCACGATGCCCTTGTCGCGGACGTAGATCAGCGTGTTGGCCGTACCAAGATCGATCGACAGATCGCTGGAGAAATAGCCGCGCAGGCGTTTGAACATGAAAGCGGCAGACCTTTCGTGGGCTTACATAAAGCGGGCGCTAATCTAACAACCGAGAGGACATTCCACAAGGCGAGGTGTATGATTTCGCGCCGTTTTTTCTGCAGAATTTGAACCCTCTCACAATGAGCCTGAACCGCCAAGACATCGACAAGATCGCGCAACTGGCGCGTCTCGCACTCACCGAGAGCGAAGTGCCGGCGTACGTCGAGAATCTCTCGCGCATCATGGCGCTGGTGGGAGAACTCGAGCGCGCCGACACCAGTCAGGTCGAGCCCATGGCGCATCCGCTGCCGGGGCAGCGGCAGCGACTGCGCGCCGACAATGTGACGGCCACCGACAGCCACGAGCTCTATCAGCGCAATGCGCCGCAGGTGCAAGCCGGCCTGTACCTGGTGCCGCGAGTGATCGAATGACCGCATTGCACGAGCTTGGTGTCGCCGAACTCTCGCAGGCGTTGCGTACGCGCACCGTCTCGAGCGTCGAGGTCACGCGCGCGTTTCTGGCGCGTATCGATCAGCACGGCCAGGGGCTCAACGCCTTCATCACCATTCTGCACGAGGCTGCACTGGCAGAGGCCGAACGCGCCGACGCGCGGCTGCGAGCTGGAGAGCAGGGCGCGCTGATCGGCGTGCCGATCGTGCACAAGGACATCTTCTGCACGCGTGGTGAGAAGACCACATGCGGCTCGCGCATGCTGGCGAACTTCGTCTCGCCCTACGACGCGACCGTGGTGCAGCGACTGCGCGCGGCGGGCGTGGTCATGCTCGGCAAGACCAACATGGATGAGTTCGCGATGGGCTCGTCCAACGAAACCAGTTACTTCGGCCCGGTGCGCAATCCGTGGGACACCACGCGCGTGCCGGGCGGCTCCTCGGGCGGATCGGCGGCCGCGGTCGCGGCGCGGCTGACTCCGGCGGCGACCGCCACCGACACCGGCGGTTCGATCCGGCAGCCCGCGGCGCTGTGCGGTGTCACCGGACTGAAGCCCACGTATGGCCGGGTTTCGCGTTTCGGCATGGTCGCCTTCGCCTCGAGTCTCGATCAGGGCGGCCTGCTCACGCACAGCGCCGAGGACTCGGCGCTGCTGCTGGTGGCGATGGCGGGCTTCGATGAGCGCGACTCCACCAGCGTCGAGCTACCGGTGCCCGACTATGTCGCGACGCTCGAGCAGCCGCTCAAGGGATTGAAGATCGGGCTGCTGAAGGAATTCTTCGACGACGGGCTCGATGCCGACAACGCGCAGCGCATCCGCGATGCGCTCGAGGTGCTACGCGAGCAGGGTGCGACGCTCAAGGAGGTGAGCCTGCCGAATCTGCCGTTGTCGGTTCCCACCTATTACGTCGTAGCGCCGGCCGAGTGCTCGTCGAATCTGGCCCGCTTCGACGGCGTGCGTTACGGCTATCGCTGCGACAGTCCGCGCGATCTGCTCGATCTGTATCAGCGCTCGCGCGGTGAGGGCTTCGGCGCCGAGGTCAAGCGTCGCATCATGACGGGCACCTACGTGCTCTCGGCCGGCTACTACGACGCCTACTATCTGAAGGCGCAGCGCGTACGCGCTCTGATCAGCGCGGACTTCGAGCGTGCCTTCCACGAGGTCGACGTGGTGATCGGTCCGACGACACCGACCCCGGCGTTCGAGCTCGGGGCCAAGACGTCCGATCCGGTCACCATGTATCTGAACGATATCTATACGATCGGTGCCAATCTGGCGGGGCTGCCGGCGATATCGGTGCCCTGTGGGCTGGTGCAGGGATTGCCGGTCGGCCTGCAGATCATCGGACCGCATTTTGCCGAGCCCAGGCTGTTCAACGTCGCGCATCGTTACCAGCGGGAAACTGACTGGCATCGGCGCGCACCGCCGGGTTTCGCCTAATGGAATGGGAAACCGTCATCGGGCTGGAGATCCATGCGCAGCTCGCGACGCGCTCCAAGATCTTTTCCAGCGCGGCCACCGCCTACGGCGCGCCGCCGAACGCCCAGGCCGACCTGATCGATCTGGCCTATCCCGGCGTGCTGCCGGTGCTCAATGCCGAAGCGGTGCGCATGGCGGTCAAATTCGGTCTGGCCATCAACGCGCGCGTCATGCGGCGCTCGATATTCGCGCGCAAGAATTATTTCTACCCCGATCTGCCCAAGGGCTACCAGATCAGCCAGTACGAACTGCCGATCGTATGTGGCGGGGCCATCGACATCGTGCTCGATGACGGCAGCTCCCGCCGCATCGGCGTCACGCGCGCGCACCTCGAGGAGGATGCCGGCAAGTCGCTGCACGAAGGGCTCGCGGGGCTCACCGGAGTCGATCTGAACCGCGCCGGCACGCCGCTGATCGAGATCGTCTCCGAGCCGCACATACGCTCGGCCAAGGAGGCGGTGGCGTACTTGAAGAAGGTGCACACGCTGGTGCGGTACTTGAGCATCTGCGACGGCAACATGCAGGAGGGCTCGTTCCGCTGCGATGCCAACGTCTCGGTGCGCCTGCACGGCACCGAAAAATACGGCACGCGTGCCGAGCTCAAGAACCTCAACTCCTTCCGCTTCGTCGAAAAGGCGATCAACTACGAGGTGGCGCGCCAGATCGAGCTGCTCGAGGGCGGCGGCCGCGTGGTGCAGGAGACGCGGCTGTACGACTCCGACCGGGGCGAAACCCGCTCCATGCGCTCGAAGGAAGAGGCCAACGACTATCGCTACTTCCCCGACCCGGACCTGTTGCCGCTCGAAATCGATCAGGTCTACATCGACGCCGTCGCGGCCAGCCTGCCGGAGCTGCCGGACCAGAAGGCGCAGCGCTTCATGAGCGAATACGGGCTGTCGGCCTACGATGCCGGCGTGCTGACGGCGAGCGCGGAATTTGCGGATTACTACGAGGTGGTGGTACAGGACCTCGGCGGACATGCGAAGCTGGCCGCGAATACCGTCATGGGCGAGCTGGCGGGATTGCTCAATCGCGATGGGGTCGAGATCTGCGACAGTCGCATCGATCCCAGCAGCCTCGCGGCGCTGCTCAAGCGTGTGGCCGACAATACGATCTCGGGCAAGATTGCCAAGGACGTGCTCGAGGCCATGTGGCAGGAGGGCACCCAAGCCGATGCGATCATCGAGGCCCGCGGCCTGCGCCAGATCACCGATGAAGGCGCCATCGAGCGCGCCATCGAGGCCGCGATGGCGGCCAATCCCTCGCAACTCGCGGATTACCGCGCCGGCAAGGACAAACTGTTCGGCTTCTTCGTCGGCCTGGTGATGAAGGCGACCGCCGGCAAAGCCAATCCGGCGCGACTGAATGAGCTGCTGAAGAGGAAACTCAGTGGCTGAGCGGCTCGCGGCCGCTGGCGGCGAGCTGCGCCGTTTCATGCTCGAACGCCTGCCGGTGCGCGGATTCTGGATCCGGCTCGACGTGCCGTGGCGCGAGCTGCGCCGCCATCAGCACTATGCGCCCAGCGTCGAGGCGCTGCTCGGCGAGGCCGTCAGCGCCTCGGTACTGCTGGCGGCGACGCTCAAGTTTCACGGCACGCTGACCCTGCAGCTCGCGGGCGATGGCCTGGTGTCGCTGCTGGTGGCGCAGTGCACCCATGATTTCTCGATCCGCGCGGTGGCGCGCGCGCCCGAGATCGTGGTCGGTGAACCGGGTTTCCGCCAGCTGGTCGGCGATGGGCGGCTTAGCGTGACGGTCGAGGCCGATGAGCGCGCTGCGCGCTATCAGGGCATCGTCGCGCTCGAAGGCCATACGCTGGCCGACTGCATCGAGAACTACTTTGCGACCTCGGAGCAGCTGCCAACCCGCGTCGCGCTCGCGGCCGACGGCCAGCACAGCGGCGGGCTGCTGCTGCAGAACCTGCCGCAGACCAGCGCCCCCGGTCAGTCTGCGGGCGTGCTCCCGAGGGAGA
>DASYNV010000078.1:0-1949 GCA_036008365.1 Steroidobacteraceae bacterium
CCCACCCAGCCCTGCACGCCTGGTCCCACGGCGATCCGCAGCGGCGCACCCTGCAATCCGGCAAAGCGCCCCGCAAGACCCGCATCGGTCACGATCGCCTTCACCTGGCCGCGCTCGAGACGATCGCGCAGATCTTCGCGCCCCAGCAGCGTCGTGGCCGGGATCATGACCGCGCCGAGCCTGATGGCCGCGAGCATCGTTTCCCACAGCGGCACGCTGTTCGGCAGCATGATGAGCAGGCGATCCTGCGCGCGCAGGCCCTCGGAGGCGAAGAAGTTCGCGACCTGCGCAGAGCGTCGCGCCAGCTCGGAGAATGCCAGCGTTTGATCGCCGCCCGCGTCATCGACGACGCGCAATGCGGGGGTGTCGTTGTTGGCGGCGACCACATCGAAGTAGTCGCGCACCCAGTTGAATTCCTCAAAAACCGGCCAGCGAAACTCCCGCTGCGCGCCCATCCAGTCCTCCCGGCAGCGCAGCAGCTGATCCCGCACCTCGATAAACCGGCCTCCGGTGCTCATGACGGCGCCCCTCACCCCAAGCCGCGCGAGCTTAACATCGCGCTTGAGCGCGCTTGAGCGCGAGGTGCGCACGCTCGCTTCGCCTGGCGCCTCAACGGCGCGAATATTCTTGTGATTTAATAATGGCTTGCGAACGTAAATGCACGTAGGATCCGCGCCATGAATGCGGCCCGTCTCGAAGCGTTCACCGATGGCGTGGTCGCCATCATCATCACCATCATGGTGCTGGAGATCAGGGTCCCGCACGGCAGCGACCTCGCGGCGCTGCAGGCGGGTTTGCCGGTGCTTTCCGCTTACGTCCTGAGCTACGTGAACGTCGGAATTTTCTGGAACAACCACCACCACATGCTGCACGTCACCGAGCGCGTCAACGGCAAGGTGCTGTGGGCCAACCTGGCGCTGTTGTTCTGGCTGTCGCTGGTGCCGTTCGTGATCCGCTGGATAGACGAGACCGGATTCACTGCCCTGCCGACGGCTGCTTATGGCATTGTGTTGACGGGCGCCGCGGTGAGCTATCACGTTCTGCAGCAGCAGCTCATCGCCTATAACGGCCACGACTCGCGCCTGGCCACCGCGGTCGGTGCCGACTTCAAGGGCAAGCTGTCCCTCATCCTGTATTTCGCCGCCATCGTGCTCGCGTTCGTGCGACCGTGGATGGCGATCACGCTGTACGTGGCGGTGGCGCTGCTCTGGCTCGTGCCGGACAGGCGCATCGAGTCACTCGTGGGGAAGTAACGCCATGCTGGAACGCATTGAAACACGTGCCGCCGAAATCGGCGGCGGGCTCATCATCAGGCGTGCTCTGCCCAGCCGGCGGCGCCGCATGGTCGGAGCCTGGTGCTTCCTCGATCACGCCGGGCCGATGGAGTTCGGACGCGGTGGTGGCATGGGCGTCGGACCGCATCCGCACATCGGGCTGCAGACGTTCACCTGGATGATCGAGGGCGCGGTGATGCACCGTGACAGCCTCGGCAATGAGCAGCTGATCACGCCCGGCCAGGTCAACCTCATGACGGCGGGCCGCGGGATTGCTCATGCCGAGGACTCTGACTCCGCCGCTGGCGGCCGCCTGCATGCCGTTCAGTTGTGGATCGCGCTGCCCGATGCGCAGCGCCACCGCGCGCCGGCCTTTCGGAACTACCCGCACCTGCCCCTCGTCGAGCTCGGCGGCTTCAGCGTGCGGGTGCTGGCCGGCAGCGCGTTCGGTAAGACCTCGCCCGCCGAGGTCTATTCACCGCTCGTGGGCCTGGACCTGGCTGCCGCCGGCCCTGCCAGCATCAGCGTGCCCCTGAACGCCTCGTTTGAGCACGCCGCGCTGCTGCTGAGCGGAGCGGCGAGCATCGAAGATCAAGAGCTGACACCGGACACCCTGCTCTACCTCGGCAGCGCCCGCGAGCGCCTCGCCATCCGCTGCGAGGCGGCGGCGCGCAT
>DASYNV010000079.1:0-4385 GCA_036008365.1 Steroidobacteraceae bacterium
GTCGATGCCGATGATCTTGTCGGCGCCGACCATGCGGGCGCCTTGAATGACGTTGAGGCCAATGCCGCCGAGCCCGAACACGGCGACGTTGGCACCCGGCCAGACCTTCGCGGTGTAGATCACCGCGCCGATGCCGGTGGTGACGCCGCAGCCGATGTAGCAGATCTTGTCGAACGGAGCGTCCTCGCGCACCTTGGCGAGCGCAATTTCCGGCACCACGGTGTAATTGGCGAAGGTGGAGCAGCCCATGTAGTGCAGCACCGGCTTGCCCTGGTACGAAAAGCGGCTGGTGCCGTCGGGCATCAGGCCCTTGCCCTGGGTGGCACGGATCTGCGTGCAGAGGTTGGTCTTGTGGCTGGTGCAGGATTTGCACTCGCGGCACTCGGGCGTGTAGAGCGGAATGACGTGATCGCCGACCTTGAGGGACTTGACCCCCGATCCGACCTCGACCACGACGCCGGCGCCTTCATGTCCGAGAATGCTCGGAAACAGTCCTTCCGGATCGGCGCCAGAGAGCGTGTACTTATCGGTGTGGCAGATCCCGGTGGCCTTGATCTCGACCAGCACTTCGCCGGCCTTGGGGCCAGCGAGCTGCACGGTATCGATCACCAAAGGCTTACCAGCTTCAACGGCAATCGCAGCGCGGACATCCATCAGTGTGCTCCTTGAGTACGATGCGGCGGGCCAAGAACCAGGTGCGGCGGTCGCGCGAGAAAACAAGGGAAAGCAGCGGAAAATTATGACAGCCGCTGAGCCCGGATGCCACTGCCCCTACGACTCGGCGGCAGCGCGGGCATCCACCGATCGAGACGGTCGCCGTTGTGAACGACTCCTCACTTCCAGCAGCGCGCATGCCACGCGGCTCCTGCGCTCCGGCATGCTGCCGTTAGCGTTAAACGTAGCGCGCCCGACGGCGCCGCTCGAAGGAGTACGCCCGGGGTGAGTAGCGCCATCGATGTCGCGCCGTCCGAGCATGGCATGTTCCCGGCGTACGCCCAGCTGGCGGACGGCCTGCTCGAGGCCGTGAGCGCGGTCGGCCTGCTCGACGGCGGGCTGCAAGCGCGCGGCCGCACCGGGCGGCTTGACCTCGAGACGATTGCGGAGGTGCTGCGCGGTTTGGGCTGGTGCGGACCGATGCAGCGCCGCGCCATTACCCTCCCGCACCCCGCCCTCTCGACCGTGACCGCCCTACCGGTGGAGCAGATCGATGGCACGCTGCTCGGTGTCTTCTGCGTCCAGCAGCGCGCAACGGACGCGGCCGACTGCGCGCAGCGGCTCAAACCACTGCTGGATTGCGTACGACGCGAGCTCGCGACCGCGCAACCCGAAAATCAGCGCATCCATACCCTGACCGAGCGTTCGGCCGAGCTCGAATGGCTGTTCAAGCTCACGAGCTCGCTCAAGGGCGGCAGCGACGACCGGCGCATCATCGAAGAACTGCTGAGCGCTGCGGTGCAGCGCCTCGAGAGTGCCTTCGGCATCCTGATCGTGCCCGAGAAGCGAATCCGCGTCGAACACGACGTCTCGGGCTCGCCGGTATTGCGAGACACCTGCGCGCACACCGAGAAGCATCTGATCACCTGGGCCATGCGACAGAATCGCCCCCTGATCGTCAATGGCGGCGGCACCGGCAGTGGTTCCGGCAACAGCGCCGCGGCCGCGCTGCCCCGCTGCAAGATACTGTCGGTACCAGTCGTTCGCGACACCGGCCAGGTCATCGGCGCGCTGGCGTTCTTCAATCCGCCGCAGGCGCCCGACTATGGATCGCGTCACGTATTCCTGGCACGGCACCTCGGCCGCCAGACCGCGGCCATCGTCGAGACACAGTTCGACCTGATGACGGGGCTGCACACGCGCGACGGCCTCGAGCAGATGTACGGCCGGCTCGAGAGCGACGGCCAGCACGGCATCTGCAGCGTCATCTATATCGACGTCGATCACATGCACGTGGTCAACGAGCTGCACGGCTTCGAGCTCGGCAACGAGCTGATCGTGCGCATCGCCGACCTGCTGGCGCCGCCGCTGCTGCCGGGCGGCGCACTGGCGGCGCGCATTTCCGGCGATCGTTTCGCCGTCATCCTGCCCGATACCGATACGCATGCGGCCGCAAAGATCGCCGCGCAGCTACAGGCCGCTTCGGGTCGGGTTTCGATCGGACCGGCGCAGGAGACGCTCGACGTCTCGGTGAGCTGCGGCGTCGCGGCGCTGGTCAGCATGCCGCAGGGACTGGCACGGGCGCTGGCAGCGGCCGAGCTCGCTTGCAAGAGCGCCAAGAAGCACGGTCGCAATCGGGTCGAACTCTACGCCTGCGAAGACGACAGCATGATGCGCCGGCACGACGACGTGATCGCCGTGGGACAGCTGCGTTCGGCCTTCAAAAGCGACCGTCTGCTGCTGTATGCGCAGCCCATCGTGCCGCTGCAGGACCCGAGCCTGCCCTACAGTTTCGAAATCCTGCTGCGAATGCGCGCCCCGGACGGCAAAATCGTCGCGCCGGGTTCGCTGATCAATGCCGCCGCGCGCTACCAGCTGCTGCCGACCGTCGATCGCTGGGTGGCCGAGCGCGCACTGCAGACCCTGAGCGCCTATCGCAGCGTGCTCAAGAGCCGCGGCATCAGCATCTCGATCAATGTCTCGGGCCAGTCGATCGGCGATGAAGATTTCATTCGGCGCTTCTCCGAGCATCTCAAGGCCGCGGATCTGCCGCGTGGCAGCATCACGGTCGAAATCACCGAGCAGGCCGCGGTCACCAACCTGGCGCGCGCCAACGACATGATCCGACAGCTCAATGCCCTGGGTTGCCGGCTGGCGCTCGATGACTTCGGCACCGGCGCGAACTCACTCACCAATCTCAAGAGTCTCGATATCGCACGCGTCAAGATCGATGGCAGCTTCGTGCGTGACGTCGTCACCGATCAGCGCTCGCAGGTCACGGTGCGCGCGATCGTCGAGCTGGCCAAGGGATTCGCGATCGACACCGTGGCCGAGTTCGTCGAGAACCAGGCCATCGCCGATGCGGTGCGCAAGCTGGGCGTCGACTACGCGCAAGGGTATGCATTCGGCCGGCCCGAACCGCTGCGGGACGCACTCGATCGGCTGAGCCGCGACGAATCGCAGCGCCTGCACAAGCTGTTTCTGGAAATGTGAACCGAGGCCCGCGCCCGCGCCGTCAGGCGTCAAACGGATGCCGCAGCACGATGGTCTGATCGCGATCGGCCCCCGTTGAGATCAGATCGATCGGAATCTGCACCAGCTCCTGGATGCGATCGAGGTAGCGCCGCGCATTGAGCGGCAGCGCCGCCTGCTCGCGCAGGCCCACGGTGCTGTCCTGCCAGCCGGGCATTTCCTCGTACACCGGCTCGACGTCGGCGTAGGCATCGGCGAACAGCGGCGGCCCGGGCAGCGTCTCGCCGCGCACGCGATAACCGACACAGATGCGGATGGTCTCGAGACCGTCGAGCACGTCGAGCTTGGTCATGCACAGACCGGATACGCTCGAGTGCACGATCGAGCGTTGCAGCGCCACCGCGTCGAACCAGCCGCAGCGCCGTCGACGCCCCGTGACCGAGCCGAATTCGTGCCCCACGCGCGACAGATGCTCGCCGTCGTCGTCGAACAGTTCGGTCGGGAACGGGCCGGCACCGACCCGCGTCGCATAGGCCTTGACGATGCCGAGCACGTGGTCGAACACACGGGGCCCGACGCCCGTGCCGGTGGCGGCCCCGCCGGCGGTGGTATTTGACGAGGTCACGAACGGGTACGTACCTACGTCGACATCGAGCATTGCCCCCTGGGCGCCCTCGAACATCACGTTGGCACCCTGTACGCGCAGCGCCGCGAGCGCGCCGGTGACGTCACCGAGCAACGGCCGCAGCCGGTCGACGAACTCGAGCTGCTCGTCGAGCGTGCGCTGAAAATCCACCGGCGGCAGGGAAAAATAGCGCTGCAGCACGAAGTTGTGAAAATCGAGCACCTCGCCGAGCTTGGCCGCAAAGCGATCGCGCTGGAACAGATCGGCCACGCGCACTGCGCGGCGCGCCACCTTGTCTTCGTATGCCGGACCGATCCCGCGCCCGGTCGTGCCGATCGCGTTCAGACCGCGCGCCGCCTCGCGCGCGCGATCGAGCGCAATGTGCGAGGGCAATATCAACGGGCAGGCCGGTGAGATGCACAGCCGCTCGTACACCGGCACCCCCTGCGCGCGCAGCATCTCGGCCTCGCGGAACAACGCTTCGAGCGACAGCACCACACCGTTGCCGATCAGGCACTGCACCCCCCGACGCAGAATGCCCGATGGGATCAGCGACAGAATGGTCTTCTGGCCACCGATCACGAGCGTATGGCCGGCATTGTGCCCGCCCTGGAAGCGCGCCACGGCCGTGGCG
>DASYNV010000080.1:0-4603 GCA_036008365.1 Steroidobacteraceae bacterium
TCTGCTTGCCGACAGCCTGAGTCAGCACGCGCCGCACGAAGTCCTGGGAGGCGCCGGCAACGTTCGCTCTCGAGTCCGCCACTCCGATGAACTTGTCGAGCACGGAGGTCATCTGCTCGCGCGATACTTCCTTGAGCTCGGCCATCGCAATGCCCAGTTTCTGAACTTCGCGCGCGTCGAGCTGCTTGAGCACGTTGGCGGCATCCTGCTCACCGAGGCTCAGCAACAAGATGGCGGCGCGCTGCGTGCCGGCGAGATCGTCGGACGTATCAGCCATCCGCGGACACCCAATCCTTTACGACCTGCGCCGCCCGCCTGGGATCCTGACCGACCAGGGTTCGCGCCGCCGCGATCTGCTGCTCGAAGCTCGGAGCGAGCTTGATTGCCTTGCCCCCCTGTCCCGAAATGCTCACGCGATCGCCGTCCAGTTCGCCGGCATCGCCGGCCGCCGCGCCCGCGCGCAGCCGCGGCACGGACTTGGTCAGGGTTTTCATCAGGGGCCGCAAAACCAGGAACGCCACCACCAATACCAGACCGGCGCCCACGATTTGTTTTGCCAGCTGCGTGACCCAGGGCGTCTCCCACAGCGGCGGGCCTTCGACGGGACCAAGCGGTGCGTTGTTCTTGAACGCTTGATTGAGCACGTTCAGCTGATCGCCTCTGTCGTCCTTGAGCCCGATGGATTCGCGCACCAGCTGCGAGAAGCGCTTGATGTCGGCATCGCTCATGGCCGTGGTCGTGACCTTGCCGTCAGCGTCCACTTTCTGCCAATTGTCGAGCACGACGCCGACGTTCAGGCGCTTCAATACGCCCACCGGCTGCTTCACGTAGGACAGCGTGCGGTCGACTTCGAAATTGCGGGTGCTGCGCTGCGAACTCGAACTCGGTCCGCCGGTGGCGGCGGTGGATTGCGCGGCTCCGGCGGTCCCTGGGGCGGCCGCCCCGGCAAGCGAGGGCGCGCCCGCGGTCCCCGGCGGTTCGTTGCTCAGGGCACCGGGAATGCCCTCGCTGCCGTCGCCGCCGCGGCGCTGCTCGTTGCTGGTCTGTTCGCTGCGCACAGCCGTTTTTTGTGGATCGTAGTTCTCGCGCGTCTCTTCGGTGACGGTGAAATCCATGTCGGCTGTTACCGTGGCGCGCACGCGGCCCGGTCCGATGATGGGCTCGAGCAAATCGATGATGCGCTGCTGGTAGCTTTCCTCCAGCTTGCGCGTGTACTCGAATTGCCGGGTGCTGGCGGCCTGTTCGGCGTTTTCGTCCGGAGAATTGAGCAAGGTTCCGGACTGGTCCACCAGCGTCACGTCGCTCGCCGCGAGTTCCGGGACGCTCGAGGCGACCAAGTGCACGATGGCGGCGACCTGGCCCGGTTCGAGGCGCCTGCCGGGATACAGCTGCAGCAGCACGGATGCGGTAGCCTTGCGTGCATCGCGCACGAAAACACTGGCCTTGGGCAGAGCCAAATGGACCCGCGCACTCTGCACGCCCTGCACCTTGACGATGGTGCGCGCCAGTTCGGTTTCGAGCACCGATTGGTAGCGCGCGCTCTCCATCATGGAGCTCGCTCCCAGCGTCGATTCCTTCTGGATCATCTCGATGCCCATGGAGTCGCTTTGCGGCAGGCCCTGGGTCGCCAGGCGGATGCGCGCCTCCTGCACCTTTGATTCTGGTACCGATACCGCGCCCGATGGACTGAGCTTGTACTCGATGCCGGCGGCCGTCAGCGCGTCCATGACCTGGCCGCTTTCGCGCTCCGAGAGCTGGCCGTAGAGCACCGAGTAATTCTGCCCCTGCGACCAAATAACCAGCCAGATCGCGACGGCAACGGCCGCGGCCACGCCGATAAGCAATCCGGCCTGCTTGAGGCCCGGTATGTCCGCAATGCTGCGGGACGGTGCGGGTACGATGTCAGCCATGTGTCATCTCGCTGTCGGTCAGACCGACATGTTCATCACTTGTGTATAGGCGTCGGTGAGCTTGCTGCGCACCTCGTTCATCGCGCGAAAAGCCAGCCCCGCCTTTTGGGTTTCCAGCATCACCTTGGTCAGGTCGACGCTCTTGTCGCCGGCCTCGTAGGCATCGGCCATCGCGTTCGCCTGGTTTTGCATGGTTGCAATTTGATCGACGGCGCTCTTCATCAGGTTCGCGAAATCCGAGGGCTGTGCGCCCGCGGCAGGCGCCTCGGCGGCGCCTGACACCCGCGCCTGCAGCGAGCGCATTTCCGCCAGTACTTGCTGAATTTGCATGCTGCTCATGTTCTACACCGCCATGAATTGTTGATCGTGCACGCGCGGCACACTGTGGCCCGCGGCTTTCAGCTGCTGCAGCTTGTGCCGCAGGGTGCGCGGGCTTATCCCCAGGCGCTCGGCCGTGAGCTTGCGGCTGCCTCCCGTCACGCGCAGCGTCGCCAGAATCAACTCCCGCTCGCGCTCCTTCAGATCGTGGTCGAGGCCGACCTCTTGCAGCCTCATCGGCGCGGCGGTCGGCACGCCGGCGGCGGCCGGCTCGCCGTCCCCGGGTTCCGGCGGCTCGGCGAGCGAACCGATGCCGGTATCCAGATCGGTTCCGTGGATGACGCCGCCGCAAGCCAGCCACGCAGCCCGCTGCACGATGTTGGTCAGCTCGCGCGCGTTGCCCGGCCAGTCGTGCTGCAGCAGCTTGGATTCGGCATCGGGTGCCAGGCTCAAAGCCGCCTGGCCGCCGCGGGCGCAGGCCTGCATCGCGCGGCGCGCCAGCGGCAGGATGTCGCCGCGCCTCTCGCGCAGCGGCGACAGCCGCAGCGACATTACGTTGAGCCTGTAGTAGAGATCGGCGCGAAATCGCGCGGCGCGGACTTCTTCGGGCAGATCGCGATTCGAGGTCGCGATCAAGCGCACATCCAGGCTGATGGTGCGGGTGCCGCCCAGCCGCTCGACCTCGCGTTCCTGCAGCACGCGCAGGATTTTCGCCTGCAGCCCCAGATCCATTTCGGAGATTTCATCCAGCAGCAATGTGCCGCCCTGCGCCTGCTCGAATTTGCCGGCGTGCGCACCGAGCGCTCCGGTGAAGGCGCCCTTTTCGTAGCCGAAGAGAGTGGCCTCGAGCATGTTTTCCGGGATCGCCGCGCAGTTGATCGCCACGAAGGGCGATGCTGCGCGCATCGAATGGTCGCGGATGAACCGCGCATAGACTTCCTTGCCGGTGCCGCTCTCGCCCGTGATGAGCACCGTGGCATCGTTTTCGGCGATCTTGCGCGCCAGGGCAACCAGCCTCTTGGATTCGGGATCGACGGCGACGAGGTCATTGGGCATGACTCGTTGCGCCAATTGACGGCGCGCCAATTCGATCAGCGCCTGCGCATCGAAAGGCTTGACGATGTAATCGGTCGCCCCTTCGCGCATTGCCGCCACCGCCTGTGCGACCGTGCCGTAAGCGGTCATGAGCACCACCGGCAGGTCCGGGCGCATCCGTTTGATCGAGGACAGCAGTTGGTAGCCGTTCGGGCCGGGCATTTGCACATCCGAGATCACCAGCGCGATCTCTTGGCTCTGCAGCAGCTGTAATGCCGCGGGTGCATCGGGGGCCGAAAGCGCCGGCAGGTCCGCCGCGCGCAGAGTATCGACCAATGCCTCGCGCAGCACAGCGTCGTCTTCGACCACGAGGACTGATTCGTTTGCGTTGATCATGCACTTTCCTCTGCCGGTAATTCGATGATGAAGGTGGCGCCGACCCCATCCTTGGACAAGCCGTCCGCCAGAGTGACGCTGCCTTGATGCGCCTCGACCACGGACCTGACGATGGCCAGCCCGATGCCGTTGCCGAGCGCCCGAGTCGTGAAGAAGGGCTCGAAAATCCGTTCGCGAATATGCGCCGGCACGCCGGGACCGTTGTCGCTCACCACGATTTGCGCGCGGCCGCCGGGGGCGCGGCGCGCCAGCAGCTCCAGGTCGAGGTTCGTGGTCGCGGTTTGCAATGCGTTGGTGGCGAGGTTCAAAACCGCGGATACCAGCGAAGGCGCATTTGCACGCACGGCGAGATCCGGCGCCTGGGTTCGGATGGTCAGTCGGACACCGCGGCGCAACGCCGGCCGCAGCCACTGCGCGACCTGCTCCAGCAACGCGCTTACGCTCACCACCTCACGCGCCGCGCCGCCCTGCGCAAATGCCAGCATGTCATTCACGAGCTTGTCGAGCTGCTTCAGGCTGCCGATGGTTCTGTCGGCGCAGCGGGTCAGATCCCCGGCGTTGCGCCCCGGCAGCGTCATCTGCGAGGCATAGAGCAGCGCCGCCGCGAGCGGCGTGCGGATCTGGTGCGCAAGCCCCGCAGCCAGTTCTCCCAGCGTCAGCAGACGCTGCTGGCGCGTCAGGAACACCTGCATCAGGTGCGTTTCGGTCACGTCGGCGATGAGCACCACTTCGCCGCCGCTCTGCAGGTCGCGCCGGGAGATATTGACGAATCTTCCGCTGCGTAGCTCCGTGTGCTTCGCGAAACCGCCGCTCGAGGCTGCGGCGCGGGCCAGCACCGCCACGAAGGACTGGCCCAGCAGGGGCTCGCCGAGCAACTCGCGCGCCACCGGATTGCATTCTTGTATTTCACCACCGGAATCGAGCACCAGAACCCCGCCGGGAAG
>DASYNV010000081.1:0-2568 GCA_036008365.1 Steroidobacteraceae bacterium
TTTTTCTGGCACATGCCGGTGGGTCGGCGGCTGCCGATGTACTGTACCGCCTCCGGTCGCGCCTTCCTGTCGGCGCTGCCGGCGGCGGACGCGACGCGCATCGTGCGCCGCTCGCCGCTGCGCCAATTCACGCCGCAGACGCTGGTCAATCCGGAAGTGATTCTCGAGCACATCGAGGCCGCCCGCAAGGCGGGCTACGCCTGGTCGGACCAGGAGTGCTATCGCGGCGATGTGACGATCGCGGCGCCGGTGCTTGGCGACGACGGACTGCCGGTGGCGGCAGTGAACGTCTCGGCCCCGACCAGTCGCTGGAAGCTCGCCGATCTGCGCGCGAAATTCTCGCCGTTGCTCATGGAGACTGCACGTGCCGCCAGCGGCGGTACCGCCTCGCGGTTGCGCGCCTGACGCGTCGCGACGCGGCCCCGCTGGCCATGGCGGCGCATCGCGCGTTGACGCCCTCGGGGGGCGTGGCCTAGAGTAAACCGATTCGATAACAAAGTATCGTTTATCGATACGGTGCCGCCGATGCAAGTTCCGACCGTGCCAGTGCACACTCGACGTCACTTCATCCAGGTCTCGGCTCTGGCGGGCGGAGGATTGGCGCTCGGGATTTCACTCGGTCGCGCCGATTCTGCAGTGATCTCGCCCACGCGGCCACGGGCGCCCAGCGTGCTCAATGCCTATGTGCGCATCGACCCGACCGGGCACGTGACCCTCATCATGCCCAAGGTGGAGATGGGCCAGGGCACCTACACGTCGCTGCCGATGCTGATCGCCGAGGAACTCGAAGTCGGGCTCGACGCCATCAGCGTGGAGCCCGCGCCGCCGGATCCCGCCGTCTACGGGGTCGATGGCGATCAGTCCACCGGCGGCTCGACCTCGATCCGCGATTGCTGGGTGCCATTGCGAAAGGCCGGCGCAACCGCACGAGTGATGCTGATCGATGCTGCCGCTCGCACCTGGCGCGTTCCTGCGGCAAGCTGCCGAGCCGAAAACGGCGCCGTCCTGCACCAGGGCTCCGGGCGGCGGCTCGGCTATGGCGCGCTGGCGAGCACGGCCGCAGCACTCCCGGTACCGGCCGATCCGCCGCTCAAGAGCGCCAAGGAATTCAAGCTGATCGGCCACTCGACGGCGCGTCGCGACGTACCGGACAAGATCCGCGGGACGACCGTGTTCGGCATCGACGTGCGGCTGCCCGACCTGCGCGTGGCGATGATTGCCCAGACACCCGTGGCCGGCGGAACGGTGGCGGAGCCGCTGCACGGCGCCGCGGCGCTGGCCGTCCCCGGCGTACGGCAGGTCGTCAACGAAGGCGACACCGTCGCCGTGGTCGCCGATCATTCCTGGGCAGCGCTTCAGGGACTGCGCGCGCTGCAATTGCGCTGGAGCGACGGTCCCAATGCCGCCGTCCAGCAAAGCGCACTGATCGCCGAGCTGGAAAGCGCTGCGCGCCAACCCGGGGCTGTCGCCAGTCGGACCGGCGATGCCGCTGGCGCGATGAAGCGCGCGGCCTCGCGCCATGAGGCGGTCTATCACCAGCCGTTTCTGGCGCACGCAACCATGGAACCGATGAACTGCACGGTCCATTGGCGCACCGATGTCTGCGAAATCTGGGTCGGCACGCAGGCGCCCGATCGTGCGGTTGCAAAACTCGCGGCGCTCGGACTCAAGCCGGAGCAGATTCGACTGCACAACCACCTGATCGGCGGCGGCTTCGGTCGCCGTCTGGAGGTCGATGGCATCGTGCTGGCCGCGCGGATCGCACGCCACGTGCAGGGACCGGTCAAGGTCCTGTGGCAGCGCGAAGAGGACATTCAGCACGATCTCTATCGGCCCTACTACGTCGATCGCATCGCGGCCGGCCTGGATGCGCGCGGCAAGCCGATCGCGTGGCAGCACACGATCGCAGGGTCCGCGGTCAGCGCGCTCTGGTCCGGCGAGCCGCTCAAGAATGGCGTCGACGACGACGCGGTAGAAGCGGCCGCCAACCCTGCCTATGCATTCGAGAACAGCGAGGTTCGATTCGTGCGGCAGGAGCCGCGCGGCGTCCCGACCTCGTGGTGGCGCGGCGTCGGACCGACACGCAGCGTGTTCGTGGTGGAAAGCTTCATCGATGAATTGGCCGCAGCCGCCGGTCAGGATCCGGTGCGATATCGCAGCGCGTTGCTGCAATCGCCGCGTTCGCGCGCGGTGCTGCAGCTGGCCGCCGAAAAGGCCGGTTGGGACCGGCCGCTCGCGCGGCCGCGCGGACGCGGCGTATCGGTGCAGTTCGCATTCGGCAGCTATCTGGCGCAGGTAATCGAGGTGACCGTGGCAGCCGGAGAGCCGATCAGGCTCGATCGCGTCGTGTGTGCGATGGACTGCGGACAGACCATCAATCCGGACACGGTGCGCGCTCAACTCGAGGGCGGCGTGATCTTCGGGCTCAGCGCTGCACTGTTCAACGAGATCACTATCGCCAATGGTCGGGTGCAGCAAAGCAATTTCAACGACTTTCGGATCCTGCGAATGCCGGAAACACCGAAGATCGAGGTGCACCTCGTCACGAGCAGCGAAAGTCCCGGAGGC
>DASYNV010000082.1:0-2255 GCA_036008365.1 Steroidobacteraceae bacterium
GCCATCGCGGCCGCCGGCGCAACGGCGTTGGCCGACGGCCGGCGCAGCGCGAACACCAGCAGCAGCACGATGTTGATGCCGAGTAGCCCGCCGATGATGAGTGTCCAGAGCGGAAAGCGGCGGCGCGGCGCCGTGACGCGCACTTCCAGCAGCGTTGGCCCGGTCTGGCGCTGCCGCTCGGCTTCCGCCTTCTTGAGCGCATCGAGAATGAACGACATCAGCTGCCCCGGGTCGCCGTGGGCGCCGTATGCTGCTCGAGCAGCGGTGTATCCGGCGTTGCAAGCGCCGCATCGAGTGCCACCTG
The DNA here is from genome assembly GCA_036008365.1 of Steroidobacteraceae bacterium. Classification (GTDB taxonomy): domain Bacteria; phylum Pseudomonadota; class Gammaproteobacteria; order Steroidobacterales; family Steroidobacteraceae; genus FEN-1191. The sequence goes on from DASYNV010000082.1 coordinate 305, forward strand.
GGTCTCGATGCCGGCAATGCCATCGACCGTCAGCCGGCTGGCGCGCTGAAATTGCTCCACCGCCTGCGTCAGGTCGCCGTCGTAGGCATCGCTGCCCGCGAGGCTGCCGTCGGGTCCGCGCCAGCGGCCAAGCTGCTCGCGCAGGTGACGTACCAGTGCGCCGCGCATCCCGGCGCTCAGATCCCGCACGTCTCGGGTTCCAGGACGCCACAGCAGCACGAAGTCGCCGAACCAGTAGCGCGCCAGCTCCGCGATGCCGACCGAGGCGGACTGTGCGCCGATCTGCAACTGCGCCGCATCCTCGTGCAATCCACGTAATACCACCTGGTAGGGCATACCGCTGTCATCGCTGAGCATCAGGATGGCGGGTCGATTGAGCAGGCGCAACTGCGCAAAAGAGCCGCGTTGCACCAGGCAATGCAGTCCCTGTGTCAATGCCTGGCTGCAGCCGTCGATCTTGCCAGGCACGTATTCGGCGTTCCAGAGACCCAGCAGCTGCTGAAACGCGCTGTCGCTGTCGGTGCTGGCGCGATACGTGGTCAGCAGCGAAGCGAGCGTCGGTGCGGCCGGCGGGGCCGGGGCAACCGTCGGGGCGCTGCCGGGCGGCGTGTTCGCAGCAGGCCCCGCCGCGGAAGTGGTCGGCGCCGTGTCGGCTGCCGGTGCCGCCGCGACCGTGGTCGTGGGGGTGCGCGAATTACGCACGAAGCCCGGCAGAAAGCGCGCCGGCGTGTAGTGCCACAGCAGCAGTGCGCTGCCCACCAGCACCACGGCCGCGAGTCCCGCAGCCGCGGCCGGCATCCAGCGCGGCATGAAGTCGTGACCGAAGACTTCGGCGCCCGCTCGCCGCACCAGTGAACCCGGCACCTGGTGCAGTTCCTGGGTGTAGGCGCCGAGCATCGCGCGATCGCACACAATGTTGATGACGCGCGGTATGCCGCCGCTGACGCGATGAATCTCGCGCAGCGCGCCGCGCGTGAAGATGTCGGTGGTGGCGCCGGCCACGCGCAGGCGATGACGCACGTAGGCGGCGGTCTCTTCGCGCGCCAGCGGATCGAGGTGGAAGCGCGCGGTGATGCGCTGTGCGATCTGCCGCAGATCTTCGCGCGCTAGCAATTTGCGCAGCTCCGGCTGGCCGATCAGGATGATTTGCAACAGCTTCTGCGTTTCGGTTTCCAGGTTGGTCAGGAGCCTGACCTGCTCGAGCACATCGGGCGCGAGGTTTTGAGCTTCATCGACCACCAGCACCACGCGGCGCCCGAGCGCGTGCGCGCGCAGCAGGTAGCGATTCAACAGATCGACCAGGTTCTTGTTGTCGCCATCGGCATTGTCGTCCGGGCCGAGTCCGAGTTCCTCGCACAGCGAGCGCAGGAACTCGGTCGCCGACAGCCGTGGATTGAGGATCAGCGCGATCTCGGCGGTCTTGGGCGCGCGCGCCAGCAGCGAGCGGATGGTGGTGGTCTTGCCGGTGCCGACCTCCCCGGTCAGCTGGATGAAGCCGCCGGCCTCATTGATACCGTAAACCAGGTGCGCCAGCGCATCCGCGTGCCGCCCGCTCAAATAGAGATAGCGCGGATCCGGCGTGATCGCGAACGGCTTCTCCGCCAGCCCGAAGAACTGCAGGTACATGCGCCGGCGTTACCTCAGTGGGCGCTGGTACTCAATGACTCGTGCTCACTGGGTAACGGTGATGGTGATTTTCTTCGACACAACGTTGGGTGTGAACGCGGTGTGCGTCGAGTCCGCGAACAACAGCTGCAGCGTGTGCTTGCCGGGCGGCAGTTCGAGCGTGGTCTCAGTCTGACCCTTGCCGAAGTGACGGATGTTGTCGGTGGCAGGCTGCGGCTGCGTCAGATCGGCAGGCAGGTCGGTATCGACCAGCAGGTGATGGTGGCCGGTGTTGTCGAACTTGATACCGGCCGGCGCGACGCCCATGCCCTTGAGGCCGAACACG
>DASYNV010000083.1:0-10424 GCA_036008365.1 Steroidobacteraceae bacterium
ACCGCCGCTGGGGCGGCGGCGCGGCGCGCGGGCGGCAGCCGGCGCAGCAGGCGCGCCTGGGTCTGCTCCTCGCTGGCCTCCGGCAGAAACACCGCTCGGATGCCGTTGGGACCCCAGGCAATGCCACAGGTCCCGACCGAGGTCGGGAACAGGCTGAATTGGATCATCGACCTATATATACCCGCCCGTCGCCCCCATATCCACCGGCTGGCCGCGGGCACTCCGGGGCGTAGAATGAGCCATCCATGCCGGTCGACATATTTCATCCAGCGGTCGCGCGCTGGTTCGCCGCCAGTTTCGAAGCGCCCACCGAGGCTCAGGCGGTGGCGTGGCCCGCGATTGCGAGTGCGCGCGACGTACTGATCGCCGCGCCGACCGGCTCGGGCAAGACGCTGGCCGCATTCCTGTCGGCCATCGATCAGCTGGTGCGGCAGGCGGCCGCGGGCGAGCTCGCCGATGCCACCCAGGTGGTGTATGTCTCGCCCTTGAAGGCGCTCTCGAACGACATCCGCCGCAATCTCGAACAGCCGCTCAGCGGTATCGCGGCCGAACTCGCGGCGCAGGGCTTCGAGTCCTGCGCGATCCGCACCCAGGTGCGCACCGGTGATACGCCGCAGTCCGAGCGCGTCGCGATGCGCAAGATGCCGCCGCATGTGCTGGTGACGACACCCGAATCGTTGTATCTGCTGCTCACCAGCGATTCCGGCCGCGCCATGCTGTCGAGCACGCGCAGCGTCATCGTCGATGAAATCCACGCGCTGGCCGCGAGCAAGCGCGGCGCTCATCTGGCGCTGTCACTCGAGCGGCTCGAGCACCTGTGCGGTCGCCGGTTGCAGCGCATCGGTCTCTCGGCCACGCAAAAGCCGATCGAGGAGGTGGCGCGATTCCTGGTCGGCGAATCGCGCGCCGAACAATGCGTGATCGTCGATCGTGGCCACATCCGCGGGCGCGATCTGGCGCTGCTGCTGCCGGACTCGCCGCTCGAAGCGGTGATGTCGAACGAGGTCTGGGAGAACATCTACGATCATCTGGCGGAGCAGATCCGCTCGCATCGCACGACGCTGATCTTCGCCAACACGCGCCGCATGGTGGAGCGCGTCACGCGACACTTGAGCGAGCGCATCGGCGAGGAATGGATCGCCGCGCACCACGGCAGCCTCGCAAAGGAGCTGCGGCTCGACGCCGAGCAGCGCCTCAAGAGCGGCAAGCTGCGCGCGCTGGTCGCGACCGCTTCCCTCGAGCTGGGCATCGACATCGGCGATGTCGAGCTGGTGTGTCAGCTCAGCACGCCGCGTTCGATCTGCGCGTTCCTGCAACGGGTCGGCCGCGCCAATCACGCGGTCGGCGGCGTACCGAAGGGACGGCTGGTGCCGTTGAGCCGCGACGATCTGGTCGAATGCACGGCGTTGATCGACGCCGTGCGCCGCGGTGAGCTCGATGCGTTGCAGATTCCGGCCAAACCGCTCGATGTGCTGGCACAGCAGCTCGTGGCCGAGGTCAGTACACGCGAGTACGGGGAACAGGAGCTGTTCGAGCTGGTGCGCCGGGCGTGGCCCTACCATGCACTCGAGCAGCGCGAATTCGATGAGCTGCTGCGCATGCTGGCGGAGGGTATTGCCACGCGGCGCGGACGGCAGAGTGCTCATCTGCATCGCGACGCGGTGAATCGCCGCGTGCGCGCGCGTCGCGGGGCGCGTCTGACGGCCATCACCTGCGGCGGTGCCATTCCGGATAACGCCGATTACCAGGTGGTGCTCGAGCCGGCCGGAACGTTCATCGGCACGCTCAACGAGGACTTCGCGGTGGAAAGCCTGGCGGGTGATGTGTTCCAGCTCGGCAATTGTTCCTACCGGATTCTGCGCGTCGAGGCTGGGCGCGTGCGTGTCGAGGACGCCAAGGGCCAGCCGCCCACGATGCCGTTCTGGCTCGGCGAGGCGCCGGCGCGCAGTGCGGAGCTGTCCATGGCGGTCTCGCGCCTGCGAACGCAGATCGAGGCGGCGCTGCCGGATATCGACGCCGAGCATATTGCCGCTTGCATCGCCGATGTGGCGACGCGCTATCAACTGCCGACCAGCGCAGCCCGCCAGCTGGTGGAGTACCTGGCCGGCGCCAAGGCGATGCTCGGCGTGTTGCCGACGCAGCAGCGGCTGGTGTTCGAACGCTTCTTCGATGAGGCGGGCGACATGCACCTCGTAGTGCACTCGCCGTTCGGGGCGCGCATCAATCGCGCGTTCGGACTGCTGCTGCGCAAGCGTTTCTGCCGCGCGTTCAATTTCGAGCTGCAGGCCGCCGCGACCGAGGACGCGATCGTGCTGTCGCTCGGTGAGACACACAGCTTCGCGCTCGAGCAGCTGCCGCGGTTCCTCAACAGCCGCAGCGCCGAGCCGGTGTTGATTCAGGCGCTGCTCGACGCGCCGCTGTTTGCGACGCGCTGGCGCTGGGTGGTCACGATCTCGCTGGCAGTGCGCCGCAGTCGCGCCGGCAAGAAGACCCCGGCGCCGCTGCTGCGCATGGCGGCCGAGGATCTGATCTCGGTGGTGTTTCCCGAGCAGCTCGCATGCGCGGAGAATTTGGGCGGCGAGCGCGAGATCCCGGATCATCCGCTGGTGCGCCAGGTGCTGCGCGACTGCCTGCATGAGGCCATGGACATCGACGGTCTCGTGGCGCTGCTCGAGCGCATGGAACGCGCCGAGCTCGAGGTGATCACGCGCGAGCTGCCGCAGCCGTCGCTGCTGGCGCAGGAGATACTCACCGCGCGGCCGTATGCCTATCTCGACGATGCGCCGCTCGAAGAACGGCGCACGCAGGCTGTCGCGGCGCGCCGCTGGCTCGATCCCGAGACCGCGGCGGAATTTGCGCATCTCGACCCGGCGGCGATTGCCGCGGTGCGCGCCGAGGCTTGGCCGGCTCCCGAAGGCGCCGATGAACTGCACGACGCTCTGATGCTGCTCGGAGCGATGACGCGGGGTGAGGCCAACGAGCTGGCCCGGGCCGGCGATTTCGACGCGCTGCTGCAGCAACGCCGGGCGACTCGGCTGCGCGCGGGCGCTGCGGCGCAGCAAGTGTTCTGGGTGGCGGCCGAACAGTTGCCCCTGCTCGCGAGCGCTTATCCGCTGCACACGCTCGAGCCCGTGATCGAGGCACCCGCGGAATTCCGCGCGCGCAGCTGGGAGCCGGAGCTGGCGCAGCGCGAGCTATTGCGTGGGCGCCTGCAGGCCACGGGTCCGACCACGATCGCGGCGCTCGTGGCCGCGATGGCGTTGCCGCGCGCGCGCATCGAGGCTGCGCTGGTCGCGCTCGAGAGCGAGGGCTTCGTACTGCGCGGACGCTTCACGCCCGCCGCCGAAGAGGAAGAGTGGTGCGAGCGGCGCCTGCTGGCGCGGATTCATCGCTACACGATCCGCTCGCTGCGGGCCGAGATCGAGCCGGTCGCGAGCGCCGATTTCATGCGCTTTCTGCTGGACTGGCAGGGGCTCACGCGCGCGCCGCGGCCCGAGGGTGTTGGCGGCCTCGCCACGGTGGTCGAACAGCTCGAAGGGTTTGAAGTGCCCGCCGTCGCCTGGGAGAGCGATGTGTTGCCGGCGCGGCTGCACGACTACGACGGCAGCTGGCTCGACAGCCTCTGTCTCTCGGGGCGAGCGCTCTGGGCGCGACTGGATCGGCCCGCGAGTGCGACGGCGGGGCCGGTGCGCGCGACGCCGATCGCCTTGCTGACGCGCAAGAACTGGCCGCTCTGGCAGAGACTGCGGCAACTCGATGAGACTGAAGCGCCACTGTCGGCCAGCGCGCAGGCCATGGCCGAGTATCTGCGGCGACACGGAGCCTCGTTCTTCGATGAGATCGTGCAGGGCGCAGATCTGCTGCGGGCGCAGGCCGAAAGCGGGCTGGCGGAGCTGGTCGCGGCAGGTCGGGTCAGTGCCGACAGCTTCGGTGGTCTGCGCGCACTGCTGATGCCCCTGGAGCGCAAGCGCAAGCTGGCAGCGCGCGGTCGGCGTGCGGCTCTGTTTGGTCTCGAAGAGGCCGGACGCTGGAGTCTGGTGCACCGATCGGCCGCGAGCGCCGATGCCGCAGGCGCCGCAGAGCAGGCCGAACTGATCGAAGCGGTCGCCTGGGTGCTGCTGCGGCGCTACGGCGTGGTGTTCCGACGCATGCTGACGCGCGAAGCCCCGTGGCTACCGCCATGGCACGCCCTGCTGCGCGCATTCCGGCGGCTCGAGGCGCAGGGCCACATTCGGGGCGGTCGCTTCGTCGCGGGAGTCAGTGGCGAGCAGTACGCGCTGCCGGATGCGGTCGGCGTACTGCGCGCGGCGCGCAAGCGTGAAGCGGACGGTACGCTGGTGTCCTTGAGCGCTGCCGACCCGCTGAATCTCGCCGGCATCCTCACCCCGGGCGCGCGAGTTGCCGCCCTGGCCGGCAACCGAGTGCTGCTCAAGGATGGTGTGCCGATTGCGAGCTATGCCGGCGGGGAAGTGCAGTTTCTGGCTTCGCTGGCCCCACCCGAGCAATGGCGCATCCGCAACGCACTGCTGCGCAACCCTGTGCGCCCGAAGCTCAGCGCAGTGGGATCGCAGCCCGCACCGTAGCACCGGTATTTCGCGCAGTTGTATCTGAAATCGCGCGCATTTACTGGCGTGATCCAGATATTGTATCGAAGATGAATCAATCGGGTTGCTTCGCGGCGCCGGTCGGCACGCGGAAAGTCTGTGCCTCCTTCCTGAGCCAGTCGATGAAGTCGCGCACATCGGGCAACTGGTCCGAGCGATTCGGCCAGACCACCCAGTAACTGCGCTCAAAGCGCACCGGGCGATCTCCCGCCACGACCAAAGTGCCCTGCGCCACATCGTCGGCGACCAGGCACCAGCGGCCCAGAGCCAACCCGTCCCCCTGCAGCGCAAGGCGTACCACCGATTGTGAATCCTCGTAGAGCGCCCCGCGGAATCCGGCCGATGGATCATCGGCGCGGCCGTCGAACAACCAGGCGGTCCATGGCTCGCCGCTACTGTGCAAGAGCGGATAGCGGCGCAGGTCCTCGACGTTCCTAACCGGACCGTACTTCTTGAGCAGCGCTGGCGAACAAACCGGCAGCAGCCACTCATCGAGCAGCTTCTCGGAGTGCAGGTTGGGCCACCCGCCGAGTCCAAAGCGGATCCCGAGATGAAAATCCTCGCGCACGAAATCCACCGCGTTGGGCGAACTGTGCAGGTGCAGATCCACGCGCGGGTGGGAACTGCGGAAACGTGCCATGCGCGGCAGCAGCCATTGCTGCAGGAACGAGGACAATGTGGTGACCCTGATCGGACCGGCCTGGCGCCCGCCGCGCACATCGTCGATCGCGTGCTCGATGTCGCTCAACGCCTGCTGCAGGCGCGGCAGCAGCGCCGCGCCTTCGCTGGTCAGATGCACCTCGCGACCGCTGCGCCGGAACAGCGGCCGCGACAAATATTCCTCGAGCGAGCGGATCTGCAGGCTTGCAGCGCTGGCAGTGACGCCGAGGGCATCAGCCGCGCGCGTGAAATTCAGGTGCTCGGCCACGGCCACGAAGACGCGCAGGCTGCCCAAGGGCAGCCTGCGCAGTGTGGTACCGGTGGCCGGCCCCGAGGCTCGGACCCTCGGACGCCGGGTATGGGCACGCTTGGCGTTGGCGATCGGTCACCCCTTCCGAGCAACATCGGTCGAGTGCTCGCGATGGTAGGCGCTCAGCGCCGGTCGATCCAGCCGTTCCACGGCCTGCTCGACTGCGCCGGCGACGCACTGTTCCCAGGAGGGCCCTGGCAGATGCGAGCCGGTGAACTCGCGCTCACCGCAGGCGCGATCGGCTGCGCGCGTAATGCGGTGATAGAGCACCTGCACATCGGCGGGCCGGTTCAGGTCCAGGTCCGCATACTTCACGGCCACCGAGACCGACTGCCCCGGAACACCTTCGAGCGAGGCTCCGAGCGCGGCCCCCTGCGATGCCACCACCAGCAGCGCAGCGAGCGCACCCAATACATACTTTACGATCTGATCCATGACACTCTCCTATTTCACTTGCAGTCTTGAGCCCTGAGCGGCTTGTGAGACAGGATGCGCGCTCAGGCACGAGGTACAGTGCAAAGAGCTCAAGGTGCGTTGAGGTTTGCTAAACAGCGATGAGCACGCTTCCGTCGCCTCCGATCCGACGCATCGCGCATCTCGACATGGATGCGTTCTATGCGTCGGTGGAGTTGTTGCGCTATCCGCAGCTGCGCGGCCAGCCGGTGGTGATCGGCGGCGGCTGGCGGCGCGACCTGGGACCGGACGCGGCGCGCCGGGAATTTCTGCGACTGCGTGATTATGTCGGCCGCGGCGTCGTGACCACGGCCACCTATCCGGCTCGCGACTTCGGTGTGCATTCGGCGATGGGCCTCATGAAGGCGGCACAGCTGTGTCCGCAGGCGTTTCTGCTGCCGGTGGACTTCGACGAATACCGCCGTTTTTCACGTCGGTTCAAGGCCGTGATCGCGCGCTTCGCGCCCGTGATCGAGGATCGCGGCGTCGATGAGGTTTACATCGATTTCACGCAGGCCGGCGATGCTCAGCACGACGGCGGGCGCACGCTAGCATTGCAAATCCAGCGCGCCATCCATGAGGAAACGGGACTGAGCTGCTCGATCGGCGTCGCGCCGAACAAGCTCATCGCCAAGATGGCGAGTGAGTTTCTCAAGCCCAACGGGGTCTCGATCGTTTACGAATCGGAGCTCATTCAGAAGATCTGGCCACTGCCCTGCCGCAAGATCAACGGCATCGGCCCGAAGGCCGGCGCGCAGCTCGAACAGCTTGGCATCCGCACCATCGGCGAGCTCGCGCGCTGCGAGCGCAGCTGGCTGGCACAGCACTTCGGTCCCAATCAGGGTGGCTGGATGTACGACTGCGCCTGGGGGCGGGATGATCGCGAGGTGGTGACGCAGAGTGAGCCGGTGTCGATGAGTCGCGAGACGACCTTCGAGCGCGATCTGCACGCGGTACGGGACCGCGCCGAGCTGGGCGTGGTGTTCACGGATCTGTGTGAGCGCGTCGCGCAGGATCTGCAGCGACATGCCTATGTCGGCAAGACCATCGGCATCAAGCTGCGCTACGACAACTTTCAGCGCTCGACACGCGAGCAGACGCTGGAGTTCTATACCAGCGACCCGGTCACGATCCGCCGCACGGCGGGGCTGTGTCTCAAGCGCGCGCCGCTCGAGCGGCGCCTGCGCCTGCTCGGCGTCAAGGTGGCAGGACTGGTGAAGAACGATTCGCTCGAGGCGCGCACGTACGCGGCGGCGAGACCACCGGCAGCGATGCCGCTATTCTGAGACGATCGGCTCGCAGCGCACCTCCGACGTCACGGAGTGCGCGATGAAACATTGCTCGTGCGCCGCGTGATGCATCGACTCGATATCGGCGGGTGTCGGCCGCGGCGTGCCCGAGAACCTGACCTCCGGCCGCAATGTCACGACCGTCACGCACCACTGTCGCTCGGCATTCTGCCCGAGCGTCCCCACTGCGAGGTCTCGGTAGTGATCGACGCAAAAGCGTCGTTTGGCCGCGATCGACAGGAACCACAGCATGTGGCAGCTCGACAGCGCGGCGACGAAGGCTTCCTCGGGATCGACCGCGGCGGGATCGGACCAAGGCAAGGGCACGGAATGCGGCGAGGATGAGCCGGGGACATCGATGCCACCGTCGAAATGCCATCGATGCGCGCGGCTGTAGCGGTTGTCGAGGAAGTTCGCTTCGCCGCGTTGCCAGATCACTTCAGCCGTGTAGTCGCTCATGCTTGCCCCGCTGGTGGGTGGTTGCTGCTTGAACCCGCATCTCAGTGCGCCGCCGCGGCGAATACCTGCACCCAGTAGATCCGCGGTTGTCCGCTGCGGGTGGATGCAAAGGCCACGCCGAAGTCGGTAAAGCGCGGGTCCATGATGTTCTGGCAGTGACCCGGGCTGGCGAGCCAGCCCCGCACTGCCTCCTGCGGCGTCTCGGGTCCGAAAGCGAGATTCTCACCGACGAGACGATAGTCGTAGCCGGTTGCAGCGACGCGCTGTGCCGGCGCGCTGCCATCGCGACCGGCGTGCTCGAAGTAATCGTAGCGCAACATATCCTCGGCATGCCCCTGCGCTGCGCGCGCCAGCTGCTGGTTGAGTGTCAGCGGCGCCGCCGGCGGAAACGTGCGTTGTCCACAGCGCTGCGGCTGCGCGCGTGCGGCGTTGACCAGTCGCAGGACGTCGTCCTCGACGGTGCCGGCCGCGGCGGCCGCCGGCACCGCGAATGGCGCGGCCACGACGATCCAGATATCGCGCCCGCGCACAAGAATTCCGGCGTCGATCATGCTTGCATCGGTCAGCGCGGCACACAGCCGCTGCGACAGCGCCGGGCGCAGGGACTGGATGTCGCCACTGACATGCAGGCCTGCCGATTGATCCTCGCGATATCCGGAACGCGCGATCGCGGATTGCAGCGGCGTGCCGCGCGACCATAATGCCGCTGCGCTGTTGAGTGCCGCGTGCGCATTCAACGGCGCGGGGACGCCGCTGCGACCGCCGCAACCGCTCGACCGCAGCGAACGCATGATACTGAGTGCGTCCTGCGGCGCCGCCGCGGCAGCTGGTGGATTCCCAGTCAGGCCGCAGAGTGCCGCCAGCGCGCCCACTACAGTCGCCCGCATTGCGATGCGCCTCAGGCGATCAATTCGACGCGCTCGACATCGGGCCGCGCCGGATCGTGTTCCTCGGTGTTGAAGGACACGAGCAGAAACGGCTTGCTGCCCGTGTTCTTGAAGGCGTGGGCCGTGCCCGCGGGAAATACGAAGCGCCAGGCCTCGCCGGCCGGCACGCTCATTTCCTGCATTCCGTCAGCGCCCTGATAGCGCACCAGCGCGGGGCCGAGCACCGCTGTGATTTCGGTGCCGCGCAAATGCCGATGATTGCCGCGGATGGCGCCGGGCTCGCTGACGACAGCGTGCACGTTGCGCCAACCCGCGAGCAGCGCCGGTTCGAGCGGCTCGAACACGGCGCCACGAGCATCGGCGTGGACCTCGAGTTGCCGGATCTCGACCTTGGGAGCCTTCATCGGATCGCCTGCTACGCCGCGCTGCTCAGCGACCGTAGAGTGCGGTGAGGCTGCTCTTTGCGAGCTGATTGGCGTTCAGCATATAGCCCACCATGGCCGCGGGCGCGCCGGCCGGCACATCGATCTTGTCGATCTTGAGTGCGTATACCGTGAAGACATAGTGATGCGGCTTGTCACCCGGTGGCGGGCAGGCGCCACCAAATCCAGTCGTGCCGAAATCCGTTCGGCCCTGCACCGCGCCCGCCGGCAACTGCTTGCCGTCGGCGTCGCCTGCATGTTCCGGCAATCCGGTGGCCGAAGCCGGAATGTCGTACACCAGCCAGTGCCACCAGCCCGAGCCGGTCGGTGCGTCCGGATCGTAGAGCGTAACCCCGAAGCTCTTGGTGCCGCTCGGTGCACCGCTCCATTTCACGGCCGGGGAAATATTCTGGCCGCTGCAGCCAAAGCCGTTGAACACCTGGGCGTTGCTCAGGGTACCGTTCGGCTTGATGGTCGGCAGCTCGATGCGGAACACCGCCGCCGCGCCGCTCGCGGACAGACAGCCATACGCGAGAACTGCGGCCATGATCCACGAGCCATTGGTGTTACGTGCCATGTTTGCTCCTGCGCTTCGATTTCGCGCGCGCGAGAGCGCATCATAGGGCAGCTCGCACGCCGGGGACCACACGATGCTGATGCTGATCATCGGCCTGATCCTGTTCTTTGGACTGCACTCCGTGGGCATCGTCGCGCCCTATTGGCGCCTACGCATGTTGCTGATGGTGGGCGAGGGCGGGTGGAAGGGTGTCTACAGCGTACTGAGCGGCCTCGGTTTCGTTCTTATGATCATCGGCTTCGCCCAGGCGCGGCACGGCGCGCAGCTGCTGTATGCGCCCCCGGTGGCGCTGCGCTACCTGACCTTCGTGCTGATGGCGCCGGTGTTTCCGCTGCTGCTGGCCGCCTATCTTCCCGGCCGGATTCAGACGCGTGCCAGGCATCCGATGCTCGCCGCCGTAATACTCTGGGCGACCGCGCATCTGCTCGCCATCGGCACCGTGCCGGATGTGCTGCTGTTCGGATCCTTCCTGCTCTGGGCGATCATCGACCGCATCGCGGTCAAGCGCCGCCAGCCCTCGCCGGCACGGCGCAGGCTCGCGTTACCCTATGGCGATGTGATCGCGGTGACGCTCGGACTGCTGCTGTATGCGCTGTTTCTGCTGAAGCTGCACACGCTCTTGATCGGCGTGTCGCCGCTGGTTCGGCCGCTTTGACCGCACCGTCTACCAGATGAACGGGATCAGCGCCGAAGTGCGCGCACGGTAGCGCTGATATTCCTCGCCAAAGGTCTCGCTCATCCAGCGCTCCTCGAGCCGCAGCTT
>DASYNV010000084.1:0-2472 GCA_036008365.1 Steroidobacteraceae bacterium
GCCGGAGGCGCTGCAGGAGTTCGTGCGCGCGGTCGAGGCCGCGCGCAGCGACGCGCCGCTCGATCGCACGGCGCTCGAGCACACCTCGCTGGCTCTAGCACTAGACGCGTTGCTCTGGCGCCAGGCGGGTCATTGGTACGCACTGCTGCCACTGCGCGCCAATCGCAGCGGCCCCGCGGGGGGAGACATCGATATCGGGCGCGTGCGCGCCGCGCTCAGTGCCAATCCGCCCGGTACCGTGGTGGCCCTCAACATGAAACAGGAAACCGACGCGCTTTACGGCAGCTACCTGCGCGAGGCCGTGCGCCTCTCGCTGTGTGGCCTCGGCGCCATCATCCTGCTGCTCGCGGTCGTGCTGCGCAGTGCGGCGCGTGTCGCGCGCGTGATTGTACCGCTGGCGCTCGCGGTGCTCGTGGTAGGCGCAGGATTGATCCTGAGCAACGTGCAGCTCACGATACTGCACCTGATCGGTCTGCTGTTGATCGTCGCCGTGGGGTCGAACTACGCGCTGTTCTTCGATCAACGCGCGTCGGCGGGATCGCGCGCCGATCTGCCGCTGACACTGGCATCGTTGCTGGTGGCCAATGCCGCCACCGCGATCGGCTTTGGCGTGCTGGCGTTTTCACGCGTCCCGGTGCTGAGCGCGCTCGGCATGACGGTGGCGCCCGGTGCGCTGCTGGCGCTGTGGTTCTCCGCACTGCTCGGTCCGCGGGCGCTGTTTGTCGATGCGCCGGCGCCGTCGAGAGCCTGACCCGTGCAGACCCTGCACCTGACCAGCTCCGCCCCTGCCGGCAGCGGCTGCATCGTGCTGCTTCCCGCTGCGCACCAGCGGCTCGATGATTTCATTCAGGCCGGCTTCGGCGTGGCTGCGCAGCAGCGCCGCCTGCCGCTGGGCCTGGTCCTCGCCGCACCGCCGTTGGCGCACCTGACGGATCGCGCCTGGCTCGCAAGGCTGCGCGATGAGATCATTCAGCCGCAGCGTGCACACGAACGCACGCTCTGGCTCGGGGGCATCTCGCTCGGCGCTTTCATGGCGCTGCGTTTCGCCGCTGAGTATCCGGCGCTGATCGATGGCTTGTGCCTGCTCGCGCCCTACCTCGGCAGCCGCATCGTCGCGGCCGAGATCGAGCGCTGTGCTTCGCTGAGATGCTGGCAGCCGGGCGTGCTGTCCGCTGACGACGATGAGCGGCACGTCTGGCGCTACCTGCGCGACCTGCGCCCACCCCTGCCGCACGTGTTCGTGGGTCTGGGACGCGACGATCGCTTTGGCGACACCCAGCGCCTGCTCGCGCGCGCGCTGCCGGCCACAAGTCTGGATGAGATCGAGGGCCGCCACGAGTGGCCGGTGTGGCGGCAACTCTGGGACAATTTTCTCGACCGCTACCTGCGCGGCGAATTTGCCGCGGATCGAACGGAGTCATGAGTAGACAACCGCACTGGCGGCCCACGCCACTGCTGCGTGCATCGGTCGCATGGCACTTGGCCGCGATCGGTGTGACGCTGCTGCAGCCGCACTGGTGGCCCTGGACGCTCGCCGCGGTGATGGCCGACCACCTGCTGTTGACGGCACTCGGGCTGTGGCCACGCAGTGGTGCGTTGGGGTCGAACTGGACACGCCTGCCGGCAGGCGCTGCGGCACGCGGCGAGGTCGGCATCACGATCGACGATGGTCCGGATCCCGAGGTCACGCCCCAGGTATTGTCGATCCTGGCCGAACATCGCGCGCACGCGACCTTTTTCTGCATCGGCGAGCGGGTCGAACGATTCCCGCTGCTCGCGCGCGCCTGCGTGGCGCAGGGCCATGCGGTCGAGAATCACAGCCAGCATCACCGGCACTACTTCCCGTTCCTGAGCTTACCAGCGCTGCGCGCGGAGCTGCAGCGTGCGCAACAGAGCATTGAGCGCGTCTGCGGCACGACACCGCGCTTCTTCCGCGCCCCCGCCGGCTTGCGCAGCCCGCTGCTCGATCCGGTGCTGCAGCGACTCGGCCTGCAGCTCGCGAGCTGGACTCGGCGCGGCTTCGATACCGTCAACGCCGACGCGAGTGTCGTCCTGGCTCGTCTGACCGAGCGGCTCGATGCCGGCGATATACTGCTGTTGCACGATGGTCACGCCGCGCGCAGCAGCACTGGCAAGCCGGTAGTGCTCGAAGTGTTGCCGGCGCTGCTCGAGGCGATCGAGCAGCGTGGCTTGCGCGCCGTGACCTTGCGCGAGGCCGCCGACTGATATGCGCACGCTCGAGCCGGCGTATACTCGAACTCAGAACCGAACCCACAGCGATCAATGATCGCTTACGCATGACGCCCCTGCCCATCTCACATTTCACCGCGACCAGCTGCATCGGCCGCGGCCTGGCGGCGACGCTGCTCGCGCTCGAACAGTCGCGCAGCGGACTGAAGCCCTGCGATTTCGAGACCGTGACGCTCGAAACCCAGATCGGCGAGGTCGCGGGTGTCGATGCGGTGCGAATCC
>DASYNV010000085.1:0-2928 GCA_036008365.1 Steroidobacteraceae bacterium
CCTCGAGGTGCTCACACGCAGCGAGGAAGGTGGCAACTGGGGCCGCGCCGCCACCAACGATCTGCTGCGAAACCGCATCAAGATCCGCTCGCTCAACTTCATGCGCGGCCGTACGTTTCTGAATCGCTTCATCATCCTCGATGAGGCACAGAACCTGACACCAAAGCAGATGAAAGCACTGGTCACGCGCGCCGGGCCGGGCAGCAAGCTCGTCTGCCTGGGCAACATCGCGCAGATCGATACGCCCTATCTGACCGAAACCACCTGCGGATTGACTTATGTCGTCAACCGCTTTCACGGCTGGGCCCATTCGGGCCATATCACGCTGGTCCGCGGCGAGCGCTCGCGGCTCGCGGATTACGCCTCCGAGGCGCTCTGATCCCCGGGCGCCGCCGGTCCATCGAGGTCAACGCGGAACCCCCTCGCGGCGTTAGCAGTCCAACCCCTAAATGCTATAGTCTCAAGGATTTATGCGTCGCATTCTCGCTGCAGCCCTAGGTTGTCTGCTCACGTTAACGACCGGTTGGGCGGCCGATGTCGCGCGCGTGACCCCGAGCGCGCCCCCTCTCTCCAGCGACCTGCCGGATCTCGGCGGCCCGGCCACGGCCATGATCGGCAAGTTCGACGACGAGCAGATCGGGCGCATGGAAATGAACGAGCTGCGCAATCAGAACATGATTCTCGAGGACGCCGAGGTCACGGACTATCTGCAACAGCTCGGCTCGCGCCTGTCCTCGCAGGCCCGGGCGGACGACCGGACTTTCACTTACCAGGCCCTGCGCGAACCGATCGTCAACGCGTTTGCCACCTTCGGCGGCTTCATCTGCATCAATAGCGGCCTGATCCTCGTCACCGAGAATGAGGCCGAGCTCGCCAGCGTGATGGCCCACGAGACCGGTCACGTCGTCCAACGCCACATGGCGCGCGCCGTGCAGGCCGAATCGCGCATGTCGCTGGCCTCGACCGCGGCGATGCTGGCGGCGGTGTTGATCGCTGCCGCGAGTGGGGGCGGTGGCCAGGCGGTGGAGGGCGCGATTGCGATGAGCCAGGGCGTCATGCTGCAGCAGAGCATCAACTTCACGCGCAGCCAGGAGATCGAAGCCGATGCGGTCGGCATTCAGCTGCTGGCGGGCGCGGGCTTCGATCCGCAGGAAATGGCGACCTTCTTCGAGTCGCTGGCCCGCATCGAGGGCCTCGCCGAAGGCGAGATACCGGCGCTGCTGCAGGATCACCCGGTCACCAGCGAGCGCATCGCCACCTCACGCGCGCGCGCCGCGCAGTTGGTGCGCTCGACGCCGCAACCCGAATCGCTGAGCTACGCCTTTATCAAGGAGCGCGTACGCGTGCTGGTGACGCCGCCCGAGGCGCGGCCCGCGCTGTACTACCAGACGCTGCGCGAGCATCGCGCGCTGACACCCGCGGAGCGCTATGGCGAGGCGCTGCTGCAGATGCATAACGGCGAGGCCGCCGCCGCGGTGCGCACCTTCACCGAGCTGCAGGCGAAGCACCCGCAGCTGACCATGCTCTACTCCGCGCTCGGCCAGGCGCTGGCCGCGGCCGGCCAGCCCGATGCCGCCCTGGCACTGTTCGAGCGCTCGAGCCGGCTGTTTCCACGCAATGTGCCGCTGACCGTGCGCTATGCGGAGACGCTGATGCAGACCGACCATCCCCAGCAGGCGCATGAAATCCTGCTGGATCTCTTCAACAACGTCGAACCCACTCCGCCGCAGATCCGGCTCACGGCGCTGGCCGCGAGTGCGGCCGGCGATCCGGGCGACGCCTACTACTACATGGCGCAATACGATCTGGCGGGCGGCAATCTGCCGCTCGCCAATCAGCAGCTCGAGCTCGCCCTGGCCGCTCCCAATCTGTCGCCGATTCAGCGCGCGCGCTTCCGTGCCCAGCTCGATGAGGTGCGCGGCTGGTTGCGCGAACAACAGGCTTCGCATCACATGGTCGGCAGCCGCTGAGCGCGCAACCGCAGCGCCTCGACCTGCTAGACTGCACCACGATGGCGACCATCCACTGTCCGCGCGCGGACCGATCCTTGCCGTTGCTCTTCGTGCTGCTGGCCACGCTCCTGCTCAGCGTCGCCGGCTGCGCCAGCCTGCCCCCGGGAGCAAAACCCGATCCGCGCGACCGTTTCGAGCGCACCAACCGCGCGATCTATATCTTCAACGTCAAGGTCGATCACGCGGTACTGCGGCCCACTGCGCGTACCTATGTGAGGATCGTGCCGCGCGGCGCGCGCACCGCGGTCACGAACTTCATGACCAACCTGACCTATTCGACCACGATCCTGAATGATTTCCTGCAGGGCCAGTTTCGCATTGGCGTCAGCGACACGACCCGCCTGGTCGTGAACACATTGTTCGGTCTCGGCGGATTGTTCGATGTCGCCACGCCCTCGGGCCTGGATCGTCACAACGCGGAGTTCGGCCAGACGCTCGGCAAGTGGGGCGTGCACAGCGGTCCATACGTGATGCTGCCTTTTCTTGGACCCTCGACGGTGCGCGATTCGGTCGGCCTGCTGGCGGATGAATACACCACTCCGCGCGCCTATATCACCGATCCGTGGGTCCGCTGGCCCCTCTTCACGGTCGATCTGGTCGATCATCGCGCCCACCTGCTCGATTTGGACAAATACATCGATCAGAGCTTCGATCCCTATGCCTTCCTGCGCAACACCTGGTTACAGCGGCGCGAGTACCAGATTCATGGGGATCAGTCGCCCGAGGAGCAGTTCCCCGACGCGAGCGATGCCGCGGGCGATACGCCACCCTCGCCGTAGAGCCGTGTGGCAACGCAGCCACGCGATCCGGAACCGCTGCTGACGCTCGAGGCGCTGCACAAGCGCTATCGCGCCGAGGGAGCGCGGGTCCTCGACGGCCTGAATCTGAGGCTGCACCCCGGCGAATTCCTGGCCAT
>DASYNV010000086.1:0-1885 GCA_036008365.1 Steroidobacteraceae bacterium
CACGCGCAAGGCTTTGGCGCGATCTGGCTCACTGGCGGCAATGCCTACGACCCGCAGATCGCGCAGGCGCTGCAATTCGCAGCCGACGAGCGCTGCCTCGGCTTTGTCTACGTCGGATCGATTGATGCGCCGCTCAGCGCCCCTGCGCGGCGCCGGGAGCGAGGCGGCGCCGTACGCGACTGGGACGGCTGAGAAGCCATGCCATTCACCGTCTCGCACGTTGCGGCGGTACTGCCGGCGTACCGCGCACTGTCACGGGCACGGCTGTTCACGGCGGCCGTGATCGGCAGCATGGTCCCCGACTTTGGCATGTTGTTGCCCGAGGCGCCGGGGCGTCTGCAGACACACAGCGCGCTGGCGCTGTTCACGTTCTGTCTGCCGGTGGGACTGCTGCTTTATTGGATCACCGTGTATCTGATCAAGCCCGCCATCGTCGAAATCCTGCCTGACGGGGCCCATGCGCGCCTGCGCGCCGCGAGCGCTGCGGCACCGCCCGGCGGCGCCCCACGCACCTGGCTGCATGCGGCTAGCGCCATAGTGCTGGGTGCTGCCACGCACATCATCTGGGACGGATTCACGCACGAGAACGCGCCTGGCGTGCGCATGTTTCCGGTCCTGGATGAATTCGGACCCGAGATCGATGGGCACTCGGTGCAGCTGTATCGCCTGCTTCAGTACGGTAGCAGCTTCGCCGGGCTGGCGGTGGTGATCGTGGCCGTGGTGCTGTGGCTCCGGCATGCGCCGGCTCCCGCGTCGCCTCCGGCGCGGCCGCTGCGCGCGCGCGAACGCGAGGCTTGGATCTCTCTGTACATCCTGCTGCCACTGCTCGCGCTCATTGCCGCGGTCTGGCTGGCTCGTCATATGGGTGTCGCGCCGCAGCGATTCGCGAGGGCGATCGAGAGCTTGGCGATCATGGGCATGCGCGCTGGCGTCGTGACGCTGCTGCTCGTAAGCCTGCTGCTGCGTGCAAGGCTATCGCTGCTCGGGCAAGCTTCGCGCCCATGACATCAGGCAGCGGCGCAGTTCCGCCATCCGAGCCGTCAGCGGCCGCGCTGGCATCGATCGCGCCCGACAGTCGCACCGAGCGGCTCAATACGCGGGCAGCGGGAGTCATTGGCCTCGCCGTCATGTGCAGCCGCGTACTGGGGTTGGTGCGCGAGCAGGTCTGCGCGGCGCTATTTGGCGTCGGCGCCATGGATGCGTTCACGGCCGCCTTTCGCATCCCGAATCTGTTACGCGATCTGTTCGCCGAGGGCGCGCTGTCGACCGCATTCGTCGCCACTTTCAGCAAGACCATTGCACGCGGCGGCGATCGTGCCGCCTGGCGACTTGCAGACAAGGTCGCGACCCTGACTGCGCTGGCGCTGGGTGCCGTGTGCCTGGTGGGAATGCTCTGCTCCACGCAGCTGGTAGCGCTGCTGGCGCCGGGCTTCGAGCCGCACAAGGCGGCGCTGACGGCGCAGCTCACGCGCATCATGTTCCCGTTCATCCTGCTGGTGTCACTGGCGGCGCTGGTCATGGGCATGCTCAATGCCAAGAGCATTTTTGGCATGCCCGCGATGGCCTCGAGTTTCTTCAACCTGGGCTCGATCGTGGGCGGCGTGGCAATCGGCGCCTGGATCGATCCGCATTTTGGTTCCGGCGCGCTGGTGGGGCTGGCTATCGGCACGCTGATCGGCGGCGCGCTGCAGTTCGGAGTGCAGTTACCCGCGCTTCGACGTCTCGGCTACCACTTTCGGCCGGACTTCGGTTGGCGCGACCCGGGCGTGCGGGCGATTCTGGCTCTCATGGGCCCGTCGGTGATTGCCGCAAGCACCACGCAGGTCAATGTGATGGTCAACTCCATGTTCGCGTCGACACTCGGAGATGGGCCGATCTTCTGGCT
>DASYNV010000087.1:0-12196 GCA_036008365.1 Steroidobacteraceae bacterium
TCACTATGATGATCACAGCCGCCTCAAGTACGAGGCGCTGCAGCCCGAATTCCTGTTCGCCGACCACGGGGCTCTGCCCGCCGAAGGCGCGCTCTGGCGCGGACCGTGGCAATGGGTGATCTTCGAAGTCGCGACCCTGCCGTTGGCGCTGTCGCTGGCGGCGCGCGGCGCGCACCACATCGAGACCATGGCCGTGAGCGAGATGAGCCGGGCCTTGCGCGCGCACACCCAAGCGTGAGCAGGCAGTTCGATGTCGCCATCGTCGGCGCCGGCATTCACGGCACCGGCATCGCCCAGGCCGCGGCCGCAGCCGGCCACTCGGTGCTGCTGCTCGAGCAGACCGCGGTGGCCCATGGCTCCTCGAGCCGCTCCAGCAAGCTGATCCACGGCGGACTGCGCTATCTCGAGAGCGGGCAATTCTCACTGGTGCGCGAGAGCCTCCGGGAGCGGACGCTGATGCTCAAGCTCGCGCCTGAACTGGTGCAGGTGCAACGCTTCTACGTGCCGGTGTATGCGCACACGCGCCGCCGCCCGTGGCAGCTGCGCCTGGGGTTGTCGCTGTACGCGTTGCTCGCGGGCCTCACCCCCGAGGCGCGCTTCGGCACCGTGCCGCGGCTCGACTGGGGACAGCTCGACGGGCTCGATACCGACCATCTTGAGGCGGTGTTCTGGTATCAGGATGGGCAGACCGACGATCGCGCGCTCACGCGCGCAGTGCTGCGATCGGCCCAGACCCTCGGCGCCGAGCTCGCCTGCCCGGCCGCGTTCCAGAGCGCGTGCCTGATCGATGATGGTGTCGAGCTGCGCTATGCACAGGACGGTCGCGCCATGGACTGCCGCGCACGCGTGCTGGTCAATGCCGCAGGCCCATGGGCCGAAGCGGTCGCGCGCCGGATCACGCCGGCGCTCGAGATTCCCGCGCTCGAATGCGTGCAGGGTGCGCATCTGGTGCTCGAGGGTCGGCTCGAGCGCGGCATCTACTATCTGGAAAGTCCGCACGATGGCCGCGCGGTGTTCGTGATGCCGTGGAAGGGACAGGTCATGGTCGGCACCACCGAGACGCGCTTTGTGGGCGACCCCTCGCAGGTGTCACCGAGCGCCGGCGAGGTGCACTACCTGCTCGGCGTGCTGAAGCACTACTTTCCGCGCTGGCGCGCGCTGTCGGAGCAGGATCTGATCGAAAGCTTTGCGGGACTGCGCGTACTGCCGGCGGGCAGTGACCGCGCCTTTTATCGCTCACGCGAAACGCAGTTGGTGCGGGATCGGCGTACGCGCCCGCGCGTGCTGTCGGTCTACGGCGGCAAGCTCACGACCTGGCGCGCGGTCTCCGAGCGCGCGCTCGATGAAATCGCCGGCTCGTTGCCGCGGCGTCGTGCCATCGCCCGTACCGATCGGCTGCCCCTGAAGGGCGATTGATGGTGGAACCCAAGCGACTCAGCCGTGGCCCGAAGCCGCGCCCGCATCGGCGCGATACAGCGCCAGCACCTGCGGCGCATTGAGCTGATTCACTGCGCGCTCGAGCGCCGCGCGATAGCACTGCTCCCAGGCCAGGTGACGCGACAGCTCCATCTCGGAGACCGGCTGGCACACCGCACCGGCAGCGCGCCGCAGACGTGCGTACAGCACCCGCGCATCGGCCGGACGCGACAGATCGAGGCCGTGATACGAGACGGCAATCTGCGGCGCCTCGCTGCCCGTGGCCTTATCCGTGGTCGCAAGCCCGAGCGCCGAACCAGCCGACAGCACCAGCACGAAGCTGCGGCCCAGATTGATCAGAGTCGAGTTGAAAGTCTTCATGTCGGTATTCCTTCGGTTGGGTGAGTACACCAAGGAATACAATTCAAGCGCCGTGCCAGATCGTAACCGCATGTTATTCAAGCTTTTGTTGGGATCGGTGACCGCGGCCACCGCTGTCCGCGGACAGCCGTTCGCGGACACTTCGGACAGCGTTTAGGCGACCGGCAGCACCAGCAGCACCGACAGTCCACCGTCATCGCGATTCGCGAGACGAATGCGCCCACCGTGCGCCTCAACGATCTCGCGCGCAAGCGCGAGCCCCAGGCCCGTGCCATTGCGCTTGGTTGAATAGAACGGCAGTACGGCCTGCGTCAGCACGGTGTCGGTCATGCCGGGTCCGCGATCGCGCACCTCGAGGCGTTGCTCGCGGCCGTTGAGCGATATCAAGAGCTCGACCGCCTCGGCGGGACCACCGGCCTCGTGCGCATTCTTCAGCAGATTGATCAGCGCCTGCATGAGCTGCGCCCGATCGAACCAACCGGGCTCCGATGGCAGCGTTCCCACCAGCTGCAGCGGCTGCATCTGCCGCAATTCATCGATCAGCATCGCCCAGTCGACCGTCTCCGGACGCGGCGCAGGCAGCTTGGCGAACGCGGCATAGCGCGAGATGAACTGATGCAGATGCTCGGCGCGCTCACTGATGGTGCCGAACACCCCGTCGAGCGGCGCATAGTCGCCGCGGCGCGCAAGCTGTGCGCCCGAATGCGCCAGCGAGGCAATGGGGCCGAGCGAGTTGTTGAGTTCGTGGCTCAGTACGCGGATCAGCCGTTTCCAGGTCGTGACTTCCTGGCGCGAGAGCTCGCGCGTCAGCCGCTTGATCAGGTACAGCCGGTGCGGCCGCCCCTGCAGCAGGAACGGTCGCTGCGACATATGAAAGGTCTCGTCGACCCCTTCGATCTCGACCGTGAACAGCGTGTCGGCCCCTGAAGCGGCGGCGCTCTGCAGCCCTTCGGGATAGCGCTGCAGCAGCTCGCTGAAGTCCTGCCCGAGGAGACTGCGGCCTTCGTTGAACAGGTGCCGCGCGGCGAGATTTGCGTAGACCACGTTCTGGCGGTGATCGACCAGCATCAGCACCACGGGCGAGTTCTGCGTCACGGTATCGAGCAGCAGCTCGCGCTGCACCAGGTGCGAACGCTGCTCGCGCAGCGCGCGGCCGAGCTCGTTGTGCGCCACCAGCAGCTCGCCGAGCTCGTCATCGCGATCGACCACGAGCGACAGACTGAAGTCGCCGTCGCGATAGCTCGCTACCGCCCCGGACATCGCGCGCAGCAGCCGCCGCACGGGGCGCAGTGCACGGCGCGCCAGCCACAGGGCCGGCACGAATCCCAACCCCAGCGTCACGGCAAATGCCAACCAGGCGCTGTCGATCAGATGCAGCAGCGCCATGCCGGTGAGCGCACCGCCGACGCCGATGGCCAGCAGCAGCGCTGCGAGCTTGCCTTCGAGACTCATCTAGGTACCGCTTGGAGGACGCAGACCGAAGCGCTCCATGCGGCGATACAGGGCCTGGCGCGAGAGCCCGAGACTGTGCGCCGCGCGCGAGATGTTGCCGGCCGCGGCGCGCAGGCTCGCCTCGACGTTTTCGCGCGTGAGGTGCTCTTCGTCGCGCCCCGGCACGGTGGCGCTGGCGGCTCCCGGGCGGCTCGCGGGCACCGGCAGATTCAGGTCGGAGCGTTGTACCACCGAGTCGCGCGCCAGCAGCTTCGCGCGCTCGATCGAGTTGCGCAGCTCGCGCACGTTGCCGGGCCAGACGTGCGCCAGCAGCGCGGTCACGGCGTCCTCACTGAGTCTCAAGTCCGGTCCCAGGAAGTGTCCGGCGAGCGGCAGGATGTCGTCGATGCGCTCGGCCAGCGGTGGCAGCGCGATCTCGATCACGTTGAGACGGTAGTACAGGTCCTCGCGGAAGCGGCCTTCGCGAATCAGCGTCATCAGATCGGCATTGGTGGCGCTGATGATGCGTGCGCGCGTGCTGCGCGTGCGGCTCGAGCCGAGCTGCTCGAACTGTCCGGACTCGAGCACGCGCAGCAGCTTCACCTGGCCGGCGAGCGGCAGATTGCCGATCTCATCCAGAAACAGCGTGCCGCCATCGGCCGCCTCGAAGCGGCCGACCCGCGCGCGGTGCGCACCGGTATAGGCGCCGGCCTCGGCGCCGAACAGCTCCGCTTCGACCAGTTCGGCCGGGATCGCGCCGCAGTTGAGCGCCACGAATGGACCACTGCCGACGCTCGAATTGGCATGCACGATTTCGGCAATACGCTCCTTGCCTACGCCGTTGGGCCCCAGGATCAGCACCGGGACCGGCGCCCGCGCCACGCGGCAGGCGAGCTCGACCGCGTTCTCCATGGCCTGTGATTCAAACACGACCGAGCGCAGATCGTACTGCTCGGCCAGGCGCTGGCGTCGCGCGCGCCGCTCGCGCTGCAGCCGCCTGGCGTTACGCGTGCTCTCCGAGAGCTCCAGCAGGTTCTCGACCGAGGCCAGCAGCTTGTCGTTGTCCCAGGGCTTGGCGACATAGTCGGCCGCCCCGTCCTTGACCAGGCGCACGGCCGACTCCAGATGCGTCCAGGCGGTGAGCAGAATGACGGGCAGATCCGGATAGGGCTCGCGGATCGCCTTGAACAGTGCCACGCCCTCCTCGCCGGAAGTCGTGTCGGCGCTGAAATTCATATCGGCGATCACGAGATCGACGCGCTCGCGCGCCAGTACTGCCAGACCCTGCTGCGGCGTGGACGCGGCGCGCGTGCGGATGTCGTGCAGCCGGAACAGCAGCTCGAGGGCCTGCCCGACCGCCGGGGTATCGTCGATCACCAGTACCGTGCGCATGCGTGAATGTTAGACGCTGCGCGTTGCCAGTGCCGGAGGAATCGAGGCCGCCCGCAGCGCCGGCCACAGCACTGCGAGCTGACCCAGCAGCAGCACGATGACGGCACCGCCGACTGCGTAGCTGTTGTGCAGCCGCTCGAGCTGGAAGCTGCTGACCATCCAGAGATTGAGCGTGATCGCGAGCACGATCCCGACCACGGCCCCGGTGGCCGCGATCATGAGATTCTCGGTCTGGAAATAGCGCACCACCGCGCCGCGCGTGGCGCCCAGCGCGCGCCGTATACCGATCTGGCGGCGCCGCTGCGCCACCCAGTAGCTCGTGAGTCCGACGATGCCAAAGGCGGTGATGGCGAGCAGCACCGCACAGACCACGGCCAGGATCAATGCCAGGCCGCGATCGTCACGATAGACCTCCTGGCGCGCCTCCGTGAGCGTCTGCACCTTGTCGAGCACGCGCGCGCGATGAATCTCGAACAGCTTCTGCTGGCTTAGCAGCAGGACGTTCTCGAGCTGTCCCGGCTGCGTACGGACCAGGTAGCAGAAACTCTTCGCCAGGTAGTGGTAGGGCTCGATCGCGGTATTCTCGACCCAGCCCGCCGCCCAGGAGCTGCCACTGACCCACGGCGACTGCAACCGCTCGACGATGCCGACGATCGGCGATGTCTGTGCCTTGTTGCCGCTCGTATAGATCGACTTACCCAGGGCATCGCCGTGCGGGAACATCGAATCGGCCATCGCGCGCGAGATGATCAGTGCCGTGGGCGCCGCCTGGTCGTTGTACATGCGATCCACCACCTCGGCCGCCGTGAAGTTGCGCCCCGCGAGCAGCTTGACGCCCAGCGTATTGAGCGTGTGCTCATCGCCAAAGTAGCGCGCCATGTGGGTCGAGGATTTGGTCTGGTCGGGCTTGAGATCGGCGCCATCGCCCCAGCCGGAGTTGGTGAGCGGGTAGGAGTTGGTGGCGTAGGCATCGATTACCCCGGGCAGCGCGCGCAGCGCCGCGAGATCGGTCTGCAGCAGCGCCGACTCGTCCGGCGGCGTCCCGACCCACTGGTTCGAGATCGCAAATAGATTGGCCTCATCGATGCCGCTCGGACGGCTGCTCAAGGCCAGGTGCTGCTGGATGATGAACAGCGCATTGCTGAGAATCGCGAGCGTCGCGGCCATCTGCACCGCGACCAGGATCGCGCCGACCTTGTTGCGGCGCATGGCGGAAAGAATCGGCAGCACTTCCATGGAGGGTCTCCTCATTGCGCTTTGAGTTGCCAGGCCGGCACCACCTGGGCCGCGCGCCAGGTCGGATAGAGGCCGGCGATCATGGTGGCCGCAATGGCCAGCGCCAGCGCGATGCAGACACCGCTGGGATCGAGATGCGTCAGTTCGAGAATCTGCTCGCTCAGGACACTGCGCAGACCCAGTAGCCCCAGGACCGTCAGCACGACGCCGAGCAGTCCGCCGGCAAGTCCCACGACGCCGGCCTCGATCAGGCACTGTGCCAGGATCGCGCGCTTGTTGGCGCCGAGTGCACGCCGCACGCCGATATCGGCCGAGCGTCCCATGAACTTCGCCAGCATCAAGCCCATCGCATTGAGCACGCAGACCAGCAGGAAGCTGAACGACACCAGTACCAGGATGCGCGTCTCGTCGCTGACCACGTGCTCGTAGGTCAGCCAGGCGCGAACATCGTGCAGCTTGGTATAGGCCGGCCATTGAAACCGGCCGCTCAGTCGCTGCTCCTCGGCGTAGTTCTTGAGCCAGCGCCGATACTCTTCGACCGCTGCTGCGCTCGGCAGCTCGGCCCAGAACTGAATCCAGACGCAGTTCGAATTGAGCAGGCCTTCCCAGCCCTCTTCAGAGGCCTTGGAGCAGCTGGTGTTGCCCCATGACAGCAGGTGCCGGTCGATCGCGCGTGTGAACGGCAGGAATACCGGCGCGGTCTTCTCGAAGTCCGAGCTGGTGAGATCGTAGAAGCGCGGCATCGGGTTCCAGGGCGCCATGACGCCGATGATGCGGTAGTCCTCGTTGTCGAGATTGATGGTGCGGCCGACGCTGTTGGCGCCGCCGAACAGCTTGTCGTTGAGCTCGTGGGTGATCACGATCACGGGTGCCCGCGCATCGTCATCGCCGCTACCCCAGGGCGCGCCGTACTCGAACGGCACCTCGAACATCGAGAAGAAATCAGTGAAGGTCGCGCGCGCATCGACCTTGAACGGCTTGAGTTCGGGATTCGCGGGCGTGAGCGCAAAACCCGTGAGATAGGCGGCGATCTGGCGCGCCCCGGCGTGCGCGTGCATCAGGGCCATGGCGTCGACGTAGTCGATCTGGTCCTCGAGCTTGTCGCCGGTGTCCATGGAGTGATCGGCCGGACCCCAATTGTCGATCTGCACCGCGTACAGCTGCCCGGACTTGTGCGGGATCGGATCGGCGTCCATAGCGCGGAACACCGTCAGCGTCGTCATCGAGGCACCGATGCCGACACCGATCGCCGCGATCATGAGCATCGTCAGCACCACGTTGCGACGCAGGCTGCGCAGCGCCAGCGAGAAGTAATACTTGAACATCAGAGTTGCATCCGGCCGCGTGCGCCGCTCACCAGCCGCGGCTCGGTCGCGACATCCACGACCTGCCCGTCGACGATGTGCACCTCGCGCTGTGCGCGCACCGCGAGTTCCGGATCGTGCGTCACCATGACGATCGTGGCGCCGTCGCGATGCAGTTCCTCGAGCAGCTCGAGCACGCCGCGCGCCATCTGCGTGTCGAGATTGCCCGTGGGCTCATCGGCCAGCAGCAGACGCGGCGTACCGGCCAGTGCACGCGCGATCGCGGCGCGCTGCTGCTGTCCGCCCGAGAGCTCGGCCGGGTAGTGGCGCTGGCGCGCCGCGAGTCCGACCCGCTCGATCGACTGCTGAATGCGGCGGCGGCGCTCGGCAGCGCTGAAACCGCGGTAGCGCAGCGGCACCTCGATGTTCTCGGCCACGCTCAAGTCCGGAATCAGGTTGAACGCCTGGAAGATGAAGCCGATCTTCTCGTTGCGCAGCCGCGAGCGCGCATTGTCGTTCAGGCCCTGCACGTCCACGCCGTCGAGCTGGTAGGCGCCGCCGCTGAATTCCTCCAGCAGCCCGGCGATCGTCAGAAACGTGGTCTTGCCGGAGCCCGATGGCCCGGTCACCGCGACGAATTCGCCTTCGCGCACGTGGATCGAGAAATCGCGCAGCGCATAAGTCTCGACGACCTCGGTGCGGTAGACCTTCGACAGGTGGGTCATCTTGAGCATGCTCTGGCCTCGTGCGGATGGTAGCGGGCGCTCATCGGCTCAACACCACGCGTTCGGCGCCCTTGAACGCGTCGGTACCGGAAATCACGATCTGTTCCCCGGCGGCCAGGCCATCGAGGATCTCCACTTTCGACAGGCTCGCGGCGCCGAGCTGCACCGGCCGGCGCTGCGCCACGTTGCCGGAGACCACGTAGACGAATGCGCCGCCTTCCTGGTCCATGAACGGGCCGCGATCGACCATCAGCACGTGCTCGCGCCGGTCGATCAATATGCGCACCGAGAGGTGCTGGCTCTGACGCAGACCGGCGGGCTTGTCATCGCCGAAGCGCAGGCGCGCGCTCACCTGCCCATTGACGACCTCGGGCGAGACGCCGCTGACGCTTGCGGCCCAGTGCCGGCCGTCGCCCTGAATGTCGCCGTTCATGCCGGGCTTGATGTCGTGCGCGAAGCTCTCGGGAACCTTGATCTCGACTTCGAGCCCCTTGAGATCCACGACCGTCAGCAGCGGCGCATCCCTGGCGACACTGGCGCGATCGGCGATCTGCACCTGGCCGACCTGGGCCTCGACCGGCGAGCGCACGTTGAGCGCATCGACCTGGCGCTCGAGGTCCTCGACCAGCAGTTGCTGGCGTTCGGCCAGCGCCTGCTTGCTGGCGATATCGAAGCGGTTCTGCTGTGGCTGCGACTCGTAGTTCTGCTTCGCTTGGGCGTAGGCGAACTGCGATTTCTCGAGCGCGTCCTGTGCGCGCAGCGCCTGCAGCTCCGAGTACGCACCGAGCTCGTAGGCCTTGCGGCTGCGCTCAAGCTCGCGCTGCGCCGTGTCCTGATCGACGCGCGCCTGCTCGAAGGCGGTCTTGAGCGCGAGCAGCTTCTGATCGGCTTCGCGCTGGGCACGCTGCCGGTCGTTGCGCGCACTCTCGAGCGTGGCCTGCTCCTGCGACAGCCGGGCCGCGAGATCCGGACTATCGATCACTGCCAGGAGCTGCCCTCGGCTCACCTGATCGCCGGCATGCACTTTCAGAGTCACGCTGCCCGCGGCGCTCGCATACAGCGTCGGGCTCACCGCCGCGACCACCTGGCCGTCGGCACTGATGTCGCGCACGAAGCTGCCGCGCTCCACGGTCGCAATCGACACGCGCCCGCGATCGATCGAACCGCTGACTCCCGCGAAGTGCCGCAGCAGCAGCCCGAGCCCGATCAGGATCAGCACGAGCACCGCGCCGACCGCAGCGAGCACGCCGTGACGGCGCCACAGCGGCGGCGACTCGAGGATACGGTCCTGCCCCTCGGTGCCGCGCAGGCTGACCGTCGCGGCGGGGTTCTGCGGATGACCGAACCTGCGGATCATCGTGCGCGCTCCACCAGCAGCGCATCGACTGCCTGCAGATCCGCGCGCGTGAGCCGGCCGGCCTGCTGCTTGAGCGTCAGCAGGCTCGTCAGGTAGTCGTAGCGAGCCTGACTGTAGGCGCGCACCGCGGTGTAGTAGTTGTTCTGCGCATTGAGCAGATCGAATTCCGTGCCGGTGCCGAACTCGACGTTGCGACGGCTGGCATCGACGGCGCTCCGGCCGGATTGCACCGCGCGGCCGGCGGCGCCGACGCGATTGATGCCGGTGACGACGCCGCGAAAGGCGGCGCGCGTGAGCCGCTCGGCAGCGCGCTGGGCGGCGTCGTACAGGGCGGTGCTCTGCCGGTAAAGCGCGCGTGACTGCCGCACCGCCGAGGCCACCAGGCCGCCCTGGAACAGCGGCCAGCTGAAAGCCACCCCGACGCTGTCGAGCGACTGATTGCCGCCGAGCGATTCGTCCTGATTGAGCCGCGAGCTCGAGCCGATCAGCGCCAGGCTCGGCAGCCCGCGGCCTCGCTGCGCGCCGATGTCGCGCTCGGCGGCATCGGCCTTGAGTTGGGCGGCACGCACGTCGAGGTTGTCCTGCCTTGCGGAGAGCACCCAATCTTCGGCCGACGCCGGCTCAGGGGACGCCAAAGGAATGTCTTCGCGCAGTGGGACCACTTCATCGTCGTGCGTACCGACGATCTCAGTCAGCGCCAGCTTGGCGTCATCGAGCGCGTTGCGCGCATCGATGACCGCCTCGTCGGTCGCATCATAGAAGGACTGGGCCTGCAGCGCGTCGCCGCGCGGGCCAACGCCGGTCTGCTCGCGCACCTGCGCCTGGTGCAGCAGCGTAGCGAACGCCTCGCGCTCGGCGAGGTTGGCCGCGAGCTGATCCGATGCCGCGAGAATCGCAAAGTAAGCCTGCGCCACGCGCAACACCAGGTTCTGCTGCGCCGAGCGCAGCGTCGCTTCCGCGGCCGCTGCCGTCAGGTTCGCCTCCTTGAGACGGCTGAAGGCCTCGTAGCTCCAGATCGTCTGTGACAGCGTCAGCTCGAGCTGCTGCGCATTGCCGTAGCAATGCTGCAGGCGCTGATCGGCTGAGAAACTGCAGCTCGCCGCCAGGCTGCTCGTGAGCGACGACTCGCTCTCGTAGCCGGCGCGCTCGCGCGCGGCGCTGGCACTGGCCGAGATCTGCGGCAGCAGTTGCGACAGCGCCTGTGGCCTGGCTTCGATGTCGGCCGCGCGCTCGAAGGTCGCGGCCTGCAAGGTCGCATCGCGCGCGAGCGCCAGCTCGTACAGACGCTCGAGCTCGTTGGCCGAGGTGAATCCCGGAGCCAGAGCCAAGGCGGCCAGCAGCGGCATGTAGCGCGGCATGCTGTGCCTTAAGGCAAGTGTCGTGCCACTCTCGCATGAAGCTTAAGCCGCTGTTTTATGTGCACTTGTACGTTTAGGCGCCATCATGTGACCGGACCGCCACTGTCCGCGGACAACTCCGCCGGACAGTGCGGACAGTGGGTCTCAAGACTGCCGGCCGTTGCGCTCGGCGCGATCGAGGGCCAGCAGCTCAGGCGAGCGGACCGCCATCACGGCCGAATCGAGCGCCGCGTTGTAGCAGCGGCTGTAGGCCAGGTGGCGCGCCAGCTCCCGCTCCGGCACCTGCATGCAGACGTTGGACGCGGCGTGCTCCAGGCGGCGGTACAGGGTCCGTACATCCTTGGGCTGTGACAGATTCAGGTCCCGATACGACACCGTCAGTGACGGCGCCGTGGCCGCCCGGGCGCAGTTGGCCGCGCCGACTGCGGCACCGAAGCCGAGCAGCGACGTCAGGGTCAGGGTAATGACATTGAAGCGATTGGATCGAGTGTTCATGGGTGCGTTCCTCCGAGAATTAAGATGGTCATGACGATGAATAGGTTTGAATCGATCGCTCACTGCGGCCGCTGCACATCAGTGCTCGGCGGCTTGCGATTGCGCTCGACCAGATAAGAAAGCAGATAGGCCACGCCGACGCCGGTCGGCACCAGTCCCCACCAGAAATTGCTCCGGCCCGTGCCCCAGAGCGCGACGGTCACTGCGACTCCGATCAGCGACCACATCATTCCGCGTCGCAGATAGGTGAAGGGCGTGACATCGCGGTGCTTGTGGCCCTGAAAGAATTCCAGCGGCAGCGGCGGCAGATCGATACCCTTCTCGATGGCAGCCATGCGCTCGGCGTGATGCAGCTGATACATTTCGCGCTTCTTGCGGTAGTCGAGCCACATGCCGAGCATGGCGACGCCGAGTCCCAGCACGATCGCGACGATCGGAATCGTGAGGCCGAGTATCGCGGCCACATCGGTGTGCGACGAGGCGGCTTCGGCGATCGCTGCCAGTGCATTGGGATCGGCGGTGGCGGTCAGGGGGTCGGTCACGGTCGCGTCCTCGAATTGCTGGTACGCGCTTAATACCCGGCGAGCCCGCAATCGGTTTCAAACTTCAGCGCCGGGCGCGGCGGGACCTGAGCTTCGGGGGGGTTGAAACCGATTGCGGCCGGCGCGGGTATTAAGGCATGAGGAGTCACTCATGCAGCCAGCGGTAGACAGCGCCGCGTCCGAAGACCGCGACGTCGTCGAGCTACTGCGAACCGAAGGTCGCGAGCGCGCCTTTGCGCTGCTGCTGCCACGATACGAGCGCAAGCTGTTCCGCCTGTGTTGCGCGCTGCT
This sequence comes from Steroidobacteraceae bacterium, assembly GCA_036008365.1. Taxonomy (GTDB): domain Bacteria; phylum Pseudomonadota; class Gammaproteobacteria; order Steroidobacterales; family Steroidobacteraceae; genus FEN-1191. The sequence goes on from DASYNV010000087.1 coordinate 11,929, forward strand.
GCGCGATCCGACCCAGGCACAGGACGCCGCGCAGGAGAGTCTGGTGCGGATCTGGAAGGGCTTGCCGAGCTACGACGGGCGCGCGTCGCTGTCGAGCTGGATCTATACCATCACGCGCAATCGCTGCCTGAGCGCCATCGAGCGCCGGCGCGCGCAGTCCACGTTGAATGACAGCGAGGCCGAACTCGAGGCGCTGCCGGCGGAAGGCACCGACACTCAAGAGCACGAGGAGCGCGCGGGCCGCCTGCGGGAACTGATCGAGTTGCTT
>DASYNV010000088.1:0-4268 GCA_036008365.1 Steroidobacteraceae bacterium
CAGTACTGGGCGCTGAAGTGGGCGCGCGAGTATCCGCCGGTGGCTTTCTATGCCGACACCATCCGCCAGCTCGAATCGGTGGCGTCGGCCGACCTGGTGCCGCAGTCGCAGGTCGACGCATTGACGGGCATCTATCGCGCCTATCGCACGCGCCTGCACCACCGCGCGCTCGACGGGCGCGGCGCCGTGGTATCGGCTCAGGAATTCGTCCGCGAGCGTGCGGCTGTCGGCGCTATCTGGGATCAGGTCATGGGGGATGAGGTCATCGGCGCCTGACGGTCGCGTGCGCCGGCGGCTATAATTGCCGCATGAGTTCCAAACCCGAATTGCGTCCCGCCAATGCCCAGCAGCAGTACACGGTCACCACCGCGGATCTGCCGCTGTCCTGCCCGATGCCGGACATGACGCTCTGGAACTCGCATCCGCGCGTCTACCTGGCCATCGAAGCCAGCGGCTTTGCCAAATGCCCGTACTGCGGCGCCGAGTACACCCTGCAGCGCTAGCCGCGCCGATACGGCCGATACGACTTTTCCTCGATCAACGCCGAAGCCAGCTTGAGGTTGATACGCCGCTTGATCGCGGCGCGCTCGTCGTTGCGCAGGTAGACCGCGCGCGCCAGCTCGATGAAGCCGGTGTCGAAGCACTGCTGCGCCTCGTGCTCCCGGATGCGATCCTCGATCTCCCAGAGCTCGCCGTTGACCCGTTCGAGCTCGCGTTCGTCGGCGACGACCGCTGCATCGACCGGCACCGCGGCAGCGCGACTCTGCTCCAGCCGCGACAGTTCCAGGCGCACGTTGGCGAGCTTGGTCGCATCGTCGATGCGCGCGCACTTGATGCGCAGGATCGTGATCTTGTCGAGCAGTTCGCCCGGGGAGATCGGCACCAGGATGTCGCTCATGGGGTTATCCTAGCAGGCGCGGTTGGCAGTGCGCCGAGCAGCGCGTCCAGCCGCTCGCGCACATCCGCGACTTCGATCAGATCCATGACGCCGGGCTCCTCGATCTTGCGATGCCACGGCAGCTGCTCGGGCTCGCAGCCGCGGAAGCGGCGCGCCGCCTGCGCATAGCGGTCGACGCACCATTGGCGCGACAGATACGGACCGACCCGCTGCAGTCGCGTGGCGGCGTAGAGTCCGATCACGGGCGTTGCCACCATGGTCGCCATGTGCACGGGACCCGAATCCGGCGACAACAGTACCGTCGCGCGTGCCAGCAGGGCCAGCATCTGCGGCAGCGTGTCGCGCCCGATCTGGTTGATCAGCGAGACCCGCGCATGGCGCTCGATCGCTGCCCCCATGTCGCGCTCGAGCTGCGACGGTCCGCCGCAAAGCAATACGCGCATGCCATGCTGGTCGACGGCGTGATCGATCACGGCCGCGTAGCGCTCGGCACGCCAATTGCGCGCTGCGTGGCTCGAGCAGGGGCTCACGATCAACGTCGGGCGCGCGTCGGGAATCAGGCCGGCGGCGTAGTCGCGCGCCGCCTGCGGCAAGGGCAGATTCCATTCGAGTTCGCCGCGCTCGAGCCCCAGCGCCTCGATGAAGCCCTGAAAGCTGTCGAACACGTGCTCATCGCGGCGCGGGGCGATGCGTGCGTTGGTGAACAGCCATTGCAACTCGCGCGCGCGTGCGCGATCGAACCCGAAGCGTTGCGTCGCAGGCACTGCCAGCGAGACCAGGTTCGCGCGCAGCGACAATTGCATGTGCAGCAGCACGTCGAAGCGCCGGCCGCGCAATGCCGCGCGCAACGCGGACAGCGCGCCGAGGCCGGCGTTCTTGTCGATGGTGATAAACTCGACGCCGGGCAGCAGCGTCATGAGTCGCGCTTCGGTCTGGCCGATGAACCAGGTCAGCCGTGTTTCCGGCCAGACGCGCTGCAGCGTGCGCACGACGGGCACGACGTGGCAGGTATCACCGATGGCCGAGAGCCGCAGGATGCACACGCTCGCGGGCGGTGTAGTGGGATGGGTCATGCCAAAAAATTTGCGCTGGCCGATCGGGGCGGAAGTACGGCACAAACCGATTCGAGGCGGCGCGATGCTATATGACGCCTCCCGGGCCGGCAACGCCGAAGCCACATGGTTCGACCGCCGCTGGTGGCAGGGCCGCGGTGAAGTGCGTGACTCACCCGAAGGACGCGGCTCGGCGGCATTCATCGATGCCGACGCGCGCCGCCTGGTGCTGCGCCATTATCGACGCGGGGGCTGGATGACGCGCCTGCTGGGCGACCGCTATGTCTGGCGTGGGGAAGCGCTCACGCGCTCGTTCGTCGAGTGGCATCTGCTGTACGTCATGCACCGCGCTGGCCTGCCGGTGCCGCTGCCGATTGCCGCCGGCTATGTTCGCACCGGACGCAACAGCTACACCGCCGACCTCCTGACCGAGCAGATTCCCAGCAGCAGCTCGCTGGCGCGGCGCTTGCGCTCGGGGCCGCTGACGTTGACCGCCTGGATCGCGATTGGCCGCTGTTTGCGCCGCTTCCACGACTACGGCATCTACCACGCCGACCTCAATGCACACAACGTGCTGCTCGATGACAGCGAGACTGTCTGGCTGGTGGATTTCGATCGCGGCGGGCTGCGCCACCCGGGCTACTGGTGCGATGCCAACCTGGTCCGGCTGCGCCGCTCGCTGGAAAAGATCACCGAGTCAATGCCGCCGGCACAATTCTCCGAGGCGGATTGGGCATCGCTGCTCGATGGCTACTTCACAGCGGCTGTGCGGGCGGCCTAGCGGCGCGCGTCACAGTGCGACGCCTCTATACGCTGCTGCTCTATCTGGCTCTGCCATTTGCGACGCTCGGGGTGCTGTGGCGAGGCCTGCGAACGCGCGAGTACTGGAGCGGCGGCTTGGCCCGATTCGGCCTCGGCCCGGCGCGCAGCGGTGGCGGCCTCTGGGTGCACGCGGTCTCGGTCGGCGAGGTTCAGGTCGCCTCGATACTGATCGCGGCCCTGCGCGAGCGCGATCATGCGCTCGAGATCACGCTGACCTGCGCAACGCCGACCGGACGCACGCGCGCGCGCGCCCTGCTGCCCGGCATCGAGGTGCGCTACGCGCCCTACGATCTGCCCGGATGTCTGCGCCGCTGCCTGGCGCTGCTGCGGCCTCGGCTGTTGATCATCATCGAGGCCGAGCTCTGGCCCAACATGCTGCACCAGGTCAGCCGTGCCGGCGTGCCGATTCTGATCGCGAGCGCCCGCATCTCGGCGCGCAGTGCCAGGATCTATCAACGCCTGCCGGGGCTCATGCGCGCCGCGCTGGCCGCCAATGTCTGGGTGGGCGCGCAGACTGCCGCCGATCTGGAGCGTTTCGAAGCCTTGGGCATCAACCCGCAGCGCCTGACATTGGTCGGTAACGTGAAATTCGATCGCACGCTGCCCGACGATATCTACGAGCGCGGCGTGCTGCTGCGCGCCTGCTACGCCTCCGGCCGCGCGGTTTGGGTGGCCGGCAGCACGCACCCGCAGGAAGAGCCGATCGTGCTCGAGGCGCATCGTCGGCTGCGAGTGCGCGAGCCGCGTGCGCTGCTGATCCTCGCGCCGCGCCATCCGGCGCGGTTTGCGGCCGCTGCGGCCGCGATCGCCGCACATGGCTTTCGCTTCGTGCGGCGCTCGAACGTCGGGTCGGATACCGAGATCCGCTCGGCTCTCGGTCTGGACGGCAGCTACGACGTGCTGTTGCTCGATACGCTGGGCGAGCTGCTCGAGTTCTATGCTGCGGCCGATGTCGCGTTCGTCGGCGGCAGCCTGGTGCCGGTGGGCGGCCACAATCTGCTCGAGCCCGCCGCGCTCGGGCTGCCCGTGATCGCCGGACCCGAGCAGTTCAACAGTCCCGATATCGCACGCGCGTTGGCGCAGCAGGGGGCGCTGATCACGGTACGCAATGCCGCCGAACTGGCCGATGCGCTCGCCGGCCTGCTCGGCGATGTGGATCGACGCGCACGCAAGGGCGACGCGGCGCGGCTCGCGATCGATGCCCATCGCGGTGCGCTGGGCAAAGTGCTGCGGCTGATCGATACGCTGATGCCGCCTGCAGGCGCCGTCTAGGGCGGCGGTGCTGTCAGCGCGCCTGGCGGCATGAAGGGATTCTGCGGGGCACTGGGCTGCGCGGGTTTGTCCTCGTTGAGCCACGAGTTGATCATTTCGACCGTACGGCGGTCCAGACTGCCCGCTGCCAGCCGCAGCGAGACGATATTGTCGAGATAGCCGTACTTGGCCTGCGCGTAGTTGGTCTCGGCCTGCACGAACAGCTCGCGCGAGGTCAGCACGTC
>DASYNV010000089.1:0-3071 GCA_036008365.1 Steroidobacteraceae bacterium
CCTTGTGCTGATGCACGTACTCGACCGGATCCTCGATGGTGACGATGTGGCCGCGGGTCTTGTCGTTGCGGTAGCCAAGCATCGAGGCCAGGGTCGTGGACTTGCCCGAGCCGGTACCGCCGACCACGATCACGAGGCCACGCTTCGAGAGCACGACCTCCTTGAGGATCGGCGGCAGATCCAGTTCCTCGAACGAGGGGATCTTGGCGTTGATCATGCGGATCACACAGCCCACGTAGCCTTGCTGCACGAAGGCACTGACGCGGAAGCGGCCGATGCCGGGCGGCGCGATCGCAAAATTGCATTCCTTGGTGGCGTCGAATTCCTTGGTCTGGCGATCGTTCATGATGGCCCGCACCAGGATCGCCGACTGCTCGGGTGTCAGGACACGCTCCATCTGCGGGCGGATCTCGCCGTCGATCTTGATGGCCGGTGGAAAATTCGCCGTGATGAACAGATCCGACGCCTGCCGCTCAACGACCCGCTTGAGCAGCTCCTGCATCAGCTTAATGCCTTGCTCGCGGTCCATTGCGCTACAGCGAATCCTTGTTCTGCGCCTTGTAGCGGGCCTCTTCCTTGCTGACCTGGCCCTTGGACACCATCTCGGCGAGGCATTGATCGAGCGTCTGCATGCCCGAAGACTGGCCGGTCTGGATCGATGAGTACATCTGGGCGATCTTGCCCTCGCGAATCAGATTACGGATCGCCGGCGTGCCGATCATGATTTCATGCGCCGCCACGCGACCGCCGCCGGTGCGCTTGAGCAGCGTCTGCGAGATCACCGAGCGCAGCGACTCGGACAGCATCGAACGCACCATTTCCTTCTCTTCACCCGGGAACACGTCGACTATGCGGTCAATGGTCTTGGCCGCCGAGCTGGTGTGCAGCGTGCCGAACACCAGGTGGCCCGTTTCAGCCGCGGTCAGCGCCAGGCGGATGGTCTCCAGGTCGCGCATTTCACCGACCAGGATGATGTCAGGGTCTTCGCGCAGCGCCGAGCGCAGCGCTTCACTGAAGCCGAGGGTGTCGCGCTTGACTTCGCGCTGATTGATCAGGCAGCGCTTGGAATCGTGTACGAACTCGATCGGATCCTCGATCGTGATGATGTGGTCGGGGCGGTTGTCGTTGCAGTAGTCGATCATGCCGGCGAGCGTGGTCGACTTACCCGATCCGGTCGGGCCCGTTACCAGCACCAGACCGCGCGGCAGCATGCACAGATCGCGGAAGATCTTGGGTGCCTGCAGGTCATCCAGGCTCAGGATGGTCGACGGGATATTGCGGAACACCGCGCCGGCGCCGCGATTCTGATTGAAGGCATTGACGCGGAAGCGCGCCAACTTCGGGATTTCGAACGAAAAGTCGGTTTCGAAGAACTCTTCGAACGCTTTGCGCTGCTTGTCGTTCATGATGTCATAGACCATGCCGTGCACTTCCTTGTGGGTCAGTGCGGGCATGTTGATGCGCTTGATGTCGCCGTCGACACGGATCATGGGCGGAACACCCGCCGACAGGTGCAGATCGGAAGCGTTATTCTTGACCGCAAACGCCAGCAGTTGCGCGATATCGACAGCCATCCGGGTCCCTTCCTCGCTCGTCCTGCGGCAGTTATGGGCGTGCCTTCAGGTTTTTAAGGCAGGCACTGAGTATAGCGGAGGGTCTTAACCACCAATATGTTAATCGGTCCGCAGAATTCGCCGCTGATCAGCGCGTTGACAGCTAATTTATGCGCGCTGCAGCAGGAAATCATGACCAGTGCATGCGCCGCAGATCGGACTGAGGACTCGGTCACGCTCGTCGCGGTCAGCAAAGGCCACCCCGCCGAAGCGGTTCGTGCCGCTGCCGCGCTCGGTCTCAAGGACTTCGGCGAGAGCTATCTGCAGGAGGCCCTGCCCAAGATCGAACAGCTGCGCTCGCTGAATCTGACCTGGCACTTCATCGGTCGGATCCAGGCCAACAAGACGCGCGCCATCGCCGAGCAGTTCGATTGGGTGCACGGCCTCGACCGGCTGCACGTGGCCGAGCGGCTCTCGACACAGCGGCCCCATTACGCGCCACCATTGCAAGCCTGCATCCAGGTCAACATCGACGGCGAGGCCGGCAAGGCCGGCGTCGAACCGCAAGCCGCCGAGTCCCTGGCGGTGGCGCTGCAGGAGTTGCCGCGCCTGCGCCTGCGCGGCCTCATGTGCATCCTGCCCGAGGGGCGTGGACCCGCGGCCGATCGCCAGAGTTTCGCCGCGCTGCATGCACTTCAGCGGCGCATCAATGCGCGCGGTCTGGCCCTCGATGCGCTGTCGATGGGCATGAGCGGCGACTTTCGGGAGGCCATCGCCGAAGGTGCGACGCTGGTGCGAATCGGTACCGCCCTATTTGGGCCGCGAAACCACGAGCCGCTCGGCCAGAAGCCTGTCTGAGTACTCAGACAGGCTCTAGAATGCTGTCATGAACAATCAACCGGACGCGCGCATCGCGTTCATCGGCGGCGGCAACATGGCGCGCGCGCTGATCGGCGGTCTGCTGCGCGAGGGCGCATCCGGACAGCACCTGTGCGTCGGGGAACCCGACCCGGGCGCGCGCGCAGGACTGGAACGCGAATTCGCCGTACGAACCACGGCCGACAACGGCGAGGCCATCCGCGATGCTACGCTGGTCGTGTTGGCCGTAAAGCCACAGGTGATTGCGCCGGTGCTCGACGACCTGCGTGCGGCATGGCCGGCGCCTGCGCCGACGCTGCTGTCGATTGTCGCCGGTCTGCGCATCGCGGATCTGGCGCGGCTATGTCCGCCATCGCTGACAATCGTTCGTGCCATGCCCAACCGGCCGGCGCTGGTGGGCGCGGGCGTTACCGCGCTGTACGCGGCGTCCACTGTAACCGCCGCGCAACGAGTGCTGGCGGAACGCGTGGCGCGCGCGGCGGGCCGCTTCATCTGGCTGCGCGCGGAGAGCGAGCTCGACATCGTAACGGCATTGTCCGGCAGCGGACCGGCTTACTTCTTTCTGCTGGCGGAGCAACTGGCCCGCGCCGCGATCGAACTCGGATTGGAGCCGGATACGGCAACCCTGCTGGCAGCCGA
>DASYNV010000090.1:0-1592 GCA_036008365.1 Steroidobacteraceae bacterium
GGCCAGCTCGGCGTTGCGCACGGCCGCGGCGGCGGCGAGAACCTGCGGATGGTCCGCGATGGTGGTGCCGTCGATCTGCGCGATGGTCTGATCCAGTTGCTCGCGTGCCGCGGCGACGTTCGCGCGGGTGGTGGTCAGCGCATCGCGCGCATGCGAGAGCTCCTCGGCGGAAATGGCGCCGTCTGCGATGAGTCCGCCGCGGCGCTGCAAATCCTCATCCGCAGTGCGCTCCGCCTGCTCGCGCTGGTCGATCTGCGCACGCAGCTCCTTGCTCTGCGCGAACAGCCCGCGCACCTGCCGGACGGCGCGGGCCAGGTCGGCCTCTGCGTTGGCCACCGCGATCTGCGCATCCGCAGGATCGAGCTGCAGCAGCGGCTGCCCGACGTCGACGCGCTGGGTGTCATCGACTTTCAGTGAAAGCACCGTGCCGGGAACCTCGCTCGTCACCTGCACCACATCGCCGTTCACGTACGCGTCATCGGTCGATTCGTAGAACCGGCCGTCGACGAACCAGTAGGCGCCATAGCCGATCGCTCCCAGCACGACGACGGCGCCGAGAGCCCAGAGCCCGACATGCCGCACGCGGCGCGGCGCATTTGACGTTTGTGATTCGGATGTGTTGGATTCTTGCGTGTTCATGGACTTACTTGAGTCAAAGGATCAGAAGAATTGGAGGCGGTGTGCGCATCGGCGACGCCGCCGGACGCGCGCGGATCGAAGCTGCCGCCGACGGCCAGCAGCACCGTCACGCGCGCGACCGCCTGGGTTGTCAGGATGTCCACCATGGACTGTCGCGCCGCGAGCACTTGCGTCTCTGCGTTGAGCACCGAGAGGTAGCCCGCAAGCCCCGCCCGATAACGCTCTTCGGCCAGCTTGTAGGCGGCCTCGGTGGCATCGAGCGTTTGCTGCTGGTCGCGCTGCTCTTTCTCGAGTGCATCGAGCTGCGTGAGCTGATCGGCGGTCTGCTGGACCGCGCGCAGAACCGTATCGTTGTAGCTGGATATGGCGCCGTCGAGCTGCGCCTCGCTGCCACGGTACTCGGCGCGCAGGCGGCCGCCGTCGAAAATCGGCAGCGACAGGACCGGTCCTGCGCCATAGCCGCGCGCGTTCCATTGCACGAGATTGTTCAAGCCGAACGCCCCGATGCCCGCAATCGCGTGCAAGCTGATGTCCGGATAGAACGCGGCCTTGGCGGCGAGACGCTGCGCATCCGCGGCCTCGACGGAGAGCCGCGCCGACAGCACGTCGGGCCGACGCGCGAGCAAGTTGATGGGCAGCTCGGTCGGCACGGGCAGCGCCGCCTGCACGTCCAGCACCGGGCGCTGGATGGCGGCGTAGGCGTCGGCTCCCTGACCGCTCAAAGTCGCGAGCTCGTGGACCGCGAGATCGGCCGCGCCACGCGCCTGCTCGGAAGCGACGCGTGCCTGCGGCAGCTGGCCCTCGGCTTCGCGAATTTCGAGCTGCGTATCGAGGCCGGCGGTGACGCGGCGGCGTGTGATGTCCAGAATGTTCTGCCGCTGCGCCTCTGAGCGCTGTGCGATGTCCGCCAGAGCATTCTGGCGATACAGCTCGATGTACGCCTGGGCGATGGC